>JALSHP010000042.1 GCA_026982175.1 Campylobacteraceae bacterium | reverse complement strand
AAACCATTTTAGAGAGATCTTCACGGCTAAAAAGTGACTGTTTATCCATGAGATTGCTTAATGATTTATCAATATGATCTCTCATAATCTCTTCATTAATTGGCTCTTTTTGCCCTCTGTTTTCCATTGAATTTATAAGTGATTTATCAATTCCTATGGCTTCCATTCTCTCTAAATTTTGCTCTCTTACTGCATCACGATCGATCTCTTTTTTTGCGTTTTTGGTATCACTTTTGATGAGTTGTAAAAGTTCAGCCTCTTTCATTTTTGGATATTTTTCTCTATATTTTGGCAGCATATCAAGTATCAAATTTTCTCTACTTGAGAACTTTTCTATCTGATTTCTACTCAATCCCTCTAACTCAAAAAAGCCATTTTTCCTATCTGACACCTCTATTTTATATCCCAATTCTGCCATATTTGAAGCCAATTGGGAACGGTATAATTGTCCTAAATACATCTTGTTTTGATAAATTTCTTCATTAGATAATGCTAAATTTCTAACCTCTCCAGTCTTGGGATCATCATAAAAAACAGAGGTAAAAATAAAGTTATGTGAGTGTAATTGTGGATCAATATTGCCTGCAACTTCCCTGCTTGTATCATGTTGGAAAGTTGCATAAATGAGTTTAGCATCAACTTTTACACGCTCTCCATGCACATTATAAATACGTGTTTTTCCATAGTTTTCTTCAAGCTTTTTCATAGCATTTGACACAGCTTTTTCATGTGCATTTCTTAGTAATTCTGCTTTAGAAATTTCACCCGTACCCTCATAATTTTCCATCAAAATAGAGACAGATTTTGGGGCAGAAAATGTTACGTCCATGCCTGCTCTTCTATCCTCTTTTCCCGAATTAGGATGTAGTGATTTTCCACTTACTGGGTCATAACCTCTAAGTAAATGGTTATACATTTCTGGTGTAACCTCTGTACCTTTCTCTAATCCAATATGTTCTAAACCATTACCAAAAAACTTCCCTATCTCGGAATTTTTTTGGTAATAATTCTCTTTGGCTAAATAGCCTTGAGCTTGTGAAACACCTTGAGGTTTACTCATTGATACCATTGTGTAGACCTCCTTTTCCATCTTAATTAGACCGTGTCCCTAGGACATTGGGCGTTAGGTATGAATGCTCTTAAAGGATAATATCAAACCTTTGCTAAAAGTTTGATATTATCCGCCCTTTTTACTCGATGCTTAATCGAGTAAAAGACATAGAAGATAAATCAAAAAATAATGACTTGTCATTGTTTTTTGATTTACTTCCACGCTCTAAAGGTCATAGCGGACCTCTCCGCGTACTCAAGAATGGATTTTCTAAATTATTACATACGAGATAAAAAATCAAACGTAAATTTTCTTTGTGCCTCGAAGAGGTACTTCTTTCTGTATATAAAAATTTCGGAGAAATATCTATCTGATTATTGAATACGATTCAGTATTCAATCTTGCAACAAAGTGCCTTGCACGAAAAAAACTCAAAACGTAAAAAAAATAATTTTCTTAGCGAACGCGGCATAGCAAAACTCTTGTGAATTACTTGTAAATTTATGGCCGCTTTAGCTGCTATCAATTTAGCCCATACGTGGGCGGCAAGTTATTCATCTGATTTTGTGAAATTCGAACGGAAATTTTAGCGTGCCTCAATAGAGGTATTGCTCCATCAAATAAAAATATTTCGATAGAAATTTTCTGCTCGTAAGATCTATCAAAAGAAACACTCAAGCAAAAAAATAAAAATCGGCATAAAGTAGCTTCTTGATTAGTACCCGTAGGGCGATGTACCGTGTACTCGTCTCGAAGAGATACAAGCAAGATGATTTCCCCAGGGAGGGAAATATTAAGCCCCAAAATAAAAGACAAAATCCAAAGAGGACCAGGGATAAAAACTTTTACCACAGATGGCATCGTCAAAAACGCAGAAAAAATTTCAGAAGAACCATAACAACAAAAAGAAAAGAGATAACTTAAATAAACCTTAAACGATAATTAGGCAAAAAAAATAACTCCCACAAGGGAGTTATAGTCCTGCGGACAGCATAGGATAATTTCTCCGAAATTTCACATCTACCACAAAAATAGCTTAGAGCTATTTTTGTACGTCTTGCAGACGGCAAGCGGATTAGGTAAGGAGTTGGATTTTTTATTTTAGATCCTAAGACCTGGTATCATCAAAAATACTCTAGTCCTTGAAATCCCAAGGCTTAACTTCTCCAGTTCTACCCAAACAGATCTGTTTGCAAATCGGCTGCACTAACTGCTGTTTATGCTTCGCATCTGTAGCTTTAGCTTTTGTTGAGAAAATGAGATATAAGCCTAAAAAAGAAAAAGAGGTAGTTAGATAATGTAACTCTGCCTCTACAAACTTTTTAAAAGTTTTGGTTTCGTGGGTATTGTCAAAAAATTCCTCTATAACTTCATAGATGACTTGTTCTTTTCCATCAACTTCAATAACGACTAAATCTAATGCCAAGTTTAAATCTTGCAACTCTTGATATCTTTGACATTCTCTTGAGGTTTCTTTCATGATGCCACCCTACCAAAATTTTTAAATTTACTATAACAATAGTTTTTTAGATTTTCAAAATCTCTACATTCATACGTTGAGGATAAACCATCGGCATTACTCAAGTACAAAAGCAAACAATTCTCAAACGTGATATTTTTTGGGTAGTGCTTAGTAAACATTTTATAAGAGAGTAAGCCGTTATAAATTTCTTCATAGCTAACCTCTCTTTCATTCTCTAAGAGGTTATCTTTGCAAAGGGCTATAGTTTTCATACTATGCCTCCTCTTTTGAGTATTCATCATCAAAAAGGGCTGTTTGCTTGCTCTCAATATAATCTTGTAAATATTTCATTTTAGTACCTTTAAATTTAAAAGGGTCGGCTACAAGTGACCCTAATTATTTAAGAGTACCTGTAAGTACTCTAACCCTCATTTATATTTTAAATTCTGTCACTTCTGGAATGATAAAGTCACCCTGCATATTCAAACCCTCTTTTGTAACTTTAAAAGTGCTATTATCCATTTTCACAAATTGCAAAGAGTAAGATTTAAAATTTACATCTACAACATTGCCTACGTGCATCTTTTGAAGTACTTGTTTTTGCACCTGTGATTTTTCCCCTAAATAATCAACTTCTACAGTCTCACCCCTTTTTGCATTTTCTGAATAGGTTGTAGGTTCAGTTTCTACGGTTCTCTGTGTTGGCTGCTCTTCTGATGGCTCACCATTCTTGCCAAGCATAGTTAATGTTTCAACGTCTAAAGAGTGCTTAGAACGCTTGCTACCGTCTTGTGCCGTCCATTGGTTAAGCTTGAGTCTACCGTCTACCAAAACTTTTGAGCCTTTGCGTAAATATTGATTGGCTACTTCTCCAGTTCTTCCAAAAAAAGTAATATCCAAAAAAAGTACTTCTTCTTTAGGCTCTCCATTTTGACCTTTAAATTTACGAGTACTCGCAATTGCTGTACTTGCTATTGCTGCTCCATTTTGTGTGTATCTCATTTCTATGTCTCTTGTTAGATTACCTGCTATAATTGTTTTGCTATACATAATATTTCCTTGTGTGATAAATTCAAAGAGTACCTGTAAGTACTCTAACCTCTTTCTTTATATGTTATATTGTATCGTTTTTATGCTTTAATAAACTTTAATATTTAATTATATTTAACTATTTTTTATTATATTTAATTATTCTATATAAAATAAAATTGTAACGGTAGATTCGAAGCATAGCAGCAACGCGGAACGTAAAGCCCCAAAGCAGCTTACTCGGTATTAATCTCTATAGATACCATATCATGTTCAACACAAGAGCAATCCCCCTCTTTTGTTGCATGAGATAAAAAAATCATACCACCCACAGACACATAAATGTCAATCCTTGAAAAAGAAACAAGTCCGTTAGATTTACGAATAGCAAAATGACGGTCTAAAATATGAATACCCATTCTAGGCTGTCTCTCAAGATATGATGCGATAGCATCAATATCTTGAGCATTAAGTAAAGAGCTTAAATGCACAGTAAATAAAAACTGGGTCATGAAACAAATACCCCAACTTCCATACTAAACGAAATCCTACACTCAACAGACTTTATAATCTCATTCAAATCATCACAAGGACTACAATACTTATTAACAAGAGTATGGAGTTCTTCTCTACTAGGTGTAACCCCTTGAAGTTCATTCTCAATCAAACCAACCAAAGCATCTAAAGAAGTACCTGTACAAACATCTTCTTCTAAAACCAATTCAGCAAGCACAAAAGCAACCTCACGCATATCACATTCTAACTCAAAAGTACCGCTTATGTCATACTCATACATAAGGTCACGTTTTATATCACATTGAATAAGATATGAAGCAAAATCACCTTTTGTCATGCTATCCCAATCTGTAAATAGCAGAGGCATAGACTCTAAAAACTCCTCTGCATCTGCATTCTTTTCAAATGTGTAAGTTGTATTATTCCCATCAATGTTAAAAGTAAAAATAACATGATTATAATCTGCCTCAAGCTCCCCTGCCTCTTCATTAAAATAGAGAGCATAGACTACCACCTTAAAAGTATCTTTCATTACTTTTGAATACTCATCACCGATAACATTAACAACATAACCACTACACGCATTTGAAAATAATTTAGTATCTCTATACCAATAATCATGTGATGCTTCCCACTCTTTGGCTTCATGCTTAATTTGATTGTATACAATCTCCTTAGTCAAAAACTCAAACTTAGTACAATCTTTAAAATCTTTAGGTATAACAGTACTCAAAATTTATCCTTTATATTCAAAGGGTCGGCTACAAGTGACCCTAATTATTTAAGAGTACCTGTAAGTACTCTAACCTCTTTCTTTATATGTTATATTGTATCGTTTTTATGCTTTAATAAACTTTAATATTTAATTATATTTAACTATTTTTTATTATATTTAATTGTTTTATTTTAAATGAAATTAAGAAGTTTCTCTTGCCTCTGCCTCTCTGGCGAAGAGTGGGGGTTTGGGGGCAACGCCCTCAAGGTCTGTTAGTGTAGGAGCGAGAACGAAAACTCTCCTTGATGAGTGACATGGATTACCTTAGTTTACCCTGTGGTGTGCCACATGGTAGGGTAAGGTAAAGTGCAGCGTTCTATGTCAAGCTTCATGGTGGGTTTGAGTGAAGAGACGTAACGGTCATATCGACCCTAGGAGATAGGAAACTCGATAGAACAAACTGCGAAGAGCAGTTTTTACGAATATGTAGCGTGGATGAAATCCACGCTACATAAAATCATATAAAGAGGTTTGAGTAGTAGCCAATAAGCCTTTAGGTTCGTTTCTAGTATATCTTTGAAGTCTTGGTAAAACATGATTTATTATAGCATCGCTGCTTATTTCTAAACCGTGAACTTTTCGCCCTAAAGATAACCCTGCATCAAGTGTCACACCACTACCTGCGAAGAGGTCTAATATTGCTTCCCCTGCAAGAGTAGCCCTTTTAATGAGACTTTGTAAAAGTATTAAGGGCTTCTGTGTCCTATATCCCCCTGCTCTTGGAAGTGGTGGACGTTGGTAACTATAGTCCATGGACATACCAGTCATTTCGCTAAAACGCTCTTTCCCACTTTTAGAGTAGGAAAAGATTAGCTCTTTAGGTAGCTTATAAGCACCCATATTGCAGACTTTACCGTCTTTGGTTAGCTTTGTATAGCTACCTTGATTTACAAGCTTTAAGCCTGTATGAGAGAACATATTTATATATCTCTTTGCACCCTTAATGCTTGTTTTACCTCCTGCAATCATAAAAAATACTTGACTATCTTCATTTTTTAGTAGCTTTTCTACTTCTATAATGATGCTTTTAAACTCATCTTCTGATATTGTCTCATAGTCTACCAAGGCACGGTTTCCCCCTCTTTGCCCTGCAAGTGAATAGGGTATATCTAAGAAAATCATGTCATACTTTAGTTTGGCATCGACTAAGCGGAAAATATGCTCCTTTGTATCTACCTCCTCTATAACTGCTTCGATGTCAATCCCTGCAAGAATATAGCTCCCCCTGCCTGTTCTAATAACCTTATTACTTTCATACACTCTTGCACGTATAGAATGTTTTTTATAATCCTCTCCAAATTCTGTATAGAGTTCTTGAAGCGTAAACTCTTTGCCCTGTGCTATATATTTCTCTATTTTTTTTGCTAAACTTAAATTTTGCATCATTTACACCTTAAAATAATGATGGCTGTACAACCCTTACAGTACCGCCCACATCTGATAAAATAAGTGGCTTTGGATTATCCAAATCAATACCACGCTCATTAAGCTTTAACTTAAAAAACTCTTCTACATCTTCAATACCTGCTGACTCTCCGCTATGCACAAAATTACTTTTATACCCTGTTTCTGTGTATGCTTCTAGTCCTTTACTCATCGTATAAAATGCTAATTGGCTTAACCCTGCACTAACAAAATAGTTTTTTGTATAGAGTATGCAAAATTTCAAGCTTCCATACTCAAAAAATAAAGCCTCTGTGTCTTTCTTTTTCTCTGCCTCCTGTAGCATTACTTCTTTTGTGTATATTTTTGTCTCTCTAGTGGTTAGGCTCTTGCCTTTTGTTTTCTTTATAGTACAACACATAATAGCCCCACTCTCAAGCATAGCATGAGGTGTTTTTGGTGCTATTGGTGTCTTCCATCAAAAACGCTTGATAACTATACTTATCTCTAAGCGTCACATCATTTAAGTTAAAGTTTAAGCGTCTTTGATATGTTTTGTCATTCTTGAAACTATTTACAATAGGCTTGACTTTTCCACACATATTGCCTGTTGGTATATAGTCACTATTAAGCTCTTGTAAAACAACTGTTTTTTTGCCTTTAAGTGCCACAACTTGATAAAAGTTCACATTCGTTTGGTCATAGCCCCATGAGCTATAAAACACCTTGCCTAAAAAGTTTTTGTTGGTTTGATTTTTTTGGATAACTGCTGTCATAATAAGTACCTTTATTTTCTAAAGGGTCGGCTACAAGTGACCCTAATTATTTAAGAGTACCTGTAAGTACTCTAACCTCTTTCTTTATATGTTATATTGTATCGTTTTTATGCTTTAATAAACTTTAATATTTAATTATATTTAACTATTTTTTATTATATTTAATTAAGTAAAATTTTAATAGATTTCCGCTATAATATACATGAGGTACAGAGGAGTAACACGCTTTTATCTTATGCAATTAACTATAAGCATTTTTATAAATGTGATGGATGGGTCGGTAGAGAGTTTATTGTGAGAGGTGCTAAATGCTTGAAATAATTGAAGTTTTATTATTGATATTAAAGATAGTTATTGAAATACTTACCTACTTTAATAAGTAGATAAGATAAAAGAGTGTTGCCTTTACAGGCTGTTTTATGGTATGTTTGCCATAAATGAGAAAGAAAGATAACCTAGCTTAAAGAGTACGCCAATACTCGGCAAGTGTAGTTGTTAATAACGGTTGCTTTAATTCTGTACCCTCATTATATCAAATAACAAAACAAAAGTCAAAACCATAGATGCGAAGCATAAACAGTTGAACGCTTAGGCAATAAATATAATTCTCCCAGTAATGCGTTGAGGCTCACACTACAAACGGCAAGGCTAGAGAGTGCAACGCTCTCTCTACATATAAGCAAAAAAGATAGATGGATGCAGTAATCCTAATCATATCTGATTAGGATTACAATTTTATTTGGTTAGAAGTAGTAAATTTCCAATTTACAGGCATGAGGACGGCATAGTCCGATTAAAAGAGTATACCGTAGGGTTTTGCTCAAAACAACGCCCAAAGCCAAAAGGAAGCCCACTATCATAGCGTTAGCGGTATAGAAATATCATGTGCATAACTTGCATTTCACGTTAATGGAGTTTTACGCTCTGAAAAGTTTACTTTTCATGGTTAGTAAAATGTAATGATGTGAAATAGTGAGTACGCGAACGGCAAGTTATTCATGTGATATTTTGAAGCTTGTCTCCTGTAGGTTAAAGCGTGCCTCGAAGAGGTACTACATAGGCACGGGTCTTGCCTCACGGTTGGACGTATGGAGTCTATGAAATGGGGATAGCGAAATTCGGAGAATGTAGCGGCTTCTTGATTAGTACCCGAAGGGCGATGTACCGTGTACTCGTCTCGCAGAGATGCAAGCAAGATGAGTGCAGAAACGCGGAACGTAAAGCCCCTTACTCTATACCCACATTTTTTTAGGCAACTTTTTTAAATCACCTATCCTACAAAACTTAAAGAAAAATCTACATCAAACATTTTGTTTACTCAAAAGAGAAGCAATAGCAGCAGATAATGTTAATCCCTGTTTAGCAGCAAAAGAGGAAAGCTCACTATGCACATCCTTGTCTATAGTAAGCTGTGACTTATTTTTATGTTTATCCCTGTAAAGAGTGGCACGAAGAGAAATCTTTATAGTATCAATTCGCTTAAGAGGCAACAAATAAAGAAGTTTAGTAGCATCCTCCCAAATTAGAGACTGTTTAGTATCACGTACATAAGAAGCACTTGAAATATTTTCCCAAAAAGAAATAAACTCTTTGGCTTTCTCTAAACCAACAGCACCAGACTCATCGCCAAGCAATCTATAATGATCTCGAAGATCAAGCAAAACATTTTCACGATGTTTTTCCAAATACTTTAAAAAATTGGTTCTATCCGTCTTATTAGTAATAGTAAATAAAGCTCTACCCATCTCAAACCTCTTTCTTTATATGTTATATTGTATCGTTTATATGCTTTAATAAACTTTAATATTTAATTATTTTTTATTATAAATAAATATATTTATATTTTAAATGGTATAATACCATGTCGGCTACAAATCGACTCAGAGAGTACCTGTAAGTACTCTCTACCTCTTTTAAAAAAGTGACGGTTGAATAAATGTACTTTTATCCATAGGAGCATTTTTAATCCAAACTTCATCCTCTTTTAGTGCATCATTTGACTTTATTACTTTTGGACGCTTTAATCCCCACCTGTAACCATCATTTAAAATATTTGCTGGCGTATACCACGTTTGAAAAGTCTCAAGAGATAAACTATTGCCCCAAATCACTTCCGCAGATATGTGCAAGAGTGTAAAATGAATGTAAGTCATGTGAAAGCACATTTTATCGGTATCTACGGCTTGTACTTCCATTTTATGCTGATAATTTATACCTTGTCCTCTCATTACATCTGCATAAGCGATGATGATACCACCAGACCCTACAGCAGGTTCAGAGATACTTACTTTTTCTTTATCGGACACTCCTGCAATATGTGCCATAAATTTTGACATGTGGTAGGGAGTAAAAAACTGTCCTTGATGTTTATTGCTTATCTCAAGCTCCATATAGCACTCTCCTAAGAAATCTCCAAAACGTGCAGTTAATCCATGAACCACGCAGGCTAAAAGTCGAGGGAATACATCTACCTCTTTTTTATTATACTTCTTAACAATCGCCATGTAGTCATTTTCTAATGATGCATCCTTAACAAAGGGTTGATATAAACTTATTGCTGCCATTTCACAAAAGTCTGAAAAGATTTGAAAAGTAGAGTAACTACCGCTTAAACCTTTAACTAATTTAATAAACTCTTTCTGTTCTGTTTCATAATTCATACTATTTAACTCCTAGTAGGGGTCGGCTACAAGTGACCCAAATATTGAAGAGTGCTGTAACACTCTAACCTCTTTCTTTATATGTTATATTGTATCGTTTTTATGCTTTAATAAACTTTAATATTTAATTATACTAAACTATTTTTAATTAAATTTTAATATAATTTATAATATAATATATTATTAAATAGTTGAGGGTAGCTAAAACCTCTTTCAATTAGGGTCACTTGTAGCCGACTCTATTAAAATATTATATTTTAATATTTAATATTATATTTTAATAAAAAGGAAAATGTATATGAAAATTATATCCGTAGTAAATTTCTTAAAAGGGGGCAAGAGTAGTATAGCTCGCTTACTTGCAGAAAAAGCAAACACATCAATATTGAATTTTGACCCTAATCGTAATGGTGAGTTTTATAATGCAATAAAAACAAATAACATCCCAGAAGATGCAAACATTACAAGAACTACAGACAGTATAGAGATAGAAACCAAGTCAGAGATAATGACTTTAAAAAGCTCAAGTAATATGTTTATATGTGATTTTGGTGGTCGCTTTGATGAACGAATAAATGAATTTAAAAGTGATGTCTACATCATCCCTATGTTTGATGATTTTGAAAGTATAAGTGAAAGTATAAGAGCCACTAAATATATTTTAAAAGGAAACCCTCAAGCAAAGATACTTCATGTTTTAAATATGGTTATGTGTGCTGATAAGGAAGAAAAAGAAGACTTTGAAAAAGGTTACAATGCTCTTATAGAGGAACACAATGTAATCAATATAGAATATTTAAAGATGCCAAGATCTAAATTGGTTAAAAAACTTGTAAATGAAAAGGTTAAAAAAATAGACATACAGGGAAATTCTAAATTCTTAGAAAAAGGTGCATACAAAAATATTAATAAATTTATTGATAAATTATATGCCAGTATAAATAAACCATTAGGAGAAAAATAATATGAGAATAGAAAAAGAAACAATAGAAGAAGAAGTAGAAGTTACATTAACATCCAAACCAAAAACACATACAAAAGGTAAGGTAGGTAGACCTGCTACCACAGACCCTAAGAATAAATCTATTTTATCAAATTTTACACAATCAGAACATGATGAATTAAAAGAGTTAGCTGAAGAAAAAGGATATTCATTATCTAATCTTTTAAGAATGGCTGCACTCGACCTCTTAAAATAATTCACTGGAGTAAGTAATATCATAATTTTCTTGATAAAAACCCTGCAAAAAGATGCGAAGCATAAACAGCAGTTAGTGCAGCCGATTTGCAAACAGATCTGTTTGGGTAGAACTGGAGAAGTTAAGCCTTGGGATTTCAAGGACTAGAGTATTTTTGATGATACCAGGTCTTAGGATCTAAAATAAAAAATCCAACTCCTTACCTAATCCGCTTGCCGTCTGCAAGACATGAAGCTATCGACCCTAGGAGATAGCTATTAATGCGACGTTAGTCGCCCATTCTAGCTGTCTGCAAGACATTATCGTAATAGAAGAGATTGAGCTTTGCGAAATTCTTCCTCATGGAGCGATAGCGACTTCTTGTTTTTTATATCTTATTTATCTTATTTATCTTATTTATCTTAGCGATTTACCCAAATCAAGGGTAATGGCTTTTAAACTACGAGTATACCGTGCTTTTAGAGGGTGTCAAAATTAGCGACTTGCCCAAATCAAGGGTAAAACTTGCCCAAATCAAGGGTAAAACTTGCCCAAATCAAGGGTAAAACTTGCCCAAATCAAGGGTTATGTTTTCAAAACTTGCCCAAATCAAGGGTAAAACTTGCCCAAATCAAGGGTTATGTTTTCAAAACTTGCCCAAATCAAGGGTTGTCATTAGAAATAGCATTCTATTTTGGGGTATTAATACTTCTTTTTTTAAAGATTTAGGTAAGAAGTGTATACTATTGCTATTAGAACCCTTAAAAAAAGAAGTACTAGGAAAGTATTATGATTACAACGAAAGAAATATCTATCCATAAACGTAATGAGTTGGTACGCGGTGCGAACCCTTATTCTCTCCATGCACAAAGACTTGGTAACGCAATATACCATCATATTCAAAGTAGTAATCATTTTGAGAGCATCCCCTTCAAAATTGAAGTTCAAAATGTAGTAGAAATTATGAACTTACAAAAAAACAACTCATACATAGATGTAATTAAAAAATCTCTCCTTGAACTTACCAACCCAATAGAGATATACAATCCTAGAGTACTAGAATTATTTAACAAAGACAAAAATCAACGAATTCTTTGGAAAGCTGTACAATTTATATCCGATGCAGAATTGGTAAAAAAAGGGAAGACAACATATATCACAGGACAACTTACAAATTCTATGAGAATTTTACTTGCACACAGTAATGAGGGAAACTTTACTCCCTTGGTATTAAATACATATCTTGCAAAGCTTCAATCAAAACACTCTTATGTCTTATATGAATACATTGAGTCTTACAAAAATGATAATAATCGAAAGTCTAAAATAGGACTTGGGTTTGAGAGACTTGATAAGATGTTTAATCTCAAGGGGTCTGCCAAATATAAGTACTTCTCAAAATTTTTACCTTTACTTGAGAGATCCATAGAAGATATAAATAAAAATACAAATATGTACCTCAAGCTTGCAGTTGATAAAAAACAAAAACAATATATTATCTATCGTATCTTTGAATTTAAAAGAAAAGAACCGTCAAAGACAATCTACATTGAAGATAAAATTAACAAGGAAACAATGTACAATCACCCCGATGGTTTATTCTAAATATTGAACATTGTTGTAATATTCAATATTCATTTTCATAAATGGTTTTCCTATGATCTCCCAATCATCCCCTACCTCTTCTTTAGGGTTTATGGGCTGATAGACAGAGTTTAAACTAAGTAGTAAAACTTCGTTATTTCCTAGAAATTGGACTCTTTTTATCTGTACAATATTTCCATATCTAACCAGGTATAATCCTTCTGCCTTACTAAATTCTTTATGTTGTACAAGCTCGATCAAAAATATATTTTGCTCTGTATTTCTTCTCCCCATTGAGTCACCAGATATATTTATAGCTATAATATTTCTATGATTATAATAGGATTTCAGCAACTCCATTTCGATATACAAATTTTTATCTGATACCAGGTCTTTTATATCTTTTGTAAAAGTACCCTGCATAAAAACCGGTATACTGACCACACTTTCCTCAAGTTTTTTCTCACTAAAATTTGTTGTGGATCTTTTTATTTTACTAATTGCTTGATCTCTATCACTATTACCATACTTTATTGCTAACAACTTCTCTTTTCTTGGAGTAACCTCAAAAAGTTCTTGTTCAACTATATCCAAAACATCTACAATGCCTGTGAGTACTTCCATCCTAGGGCTTGCTCTATTATGCTTATAAGCCTTAAAGGCATCAGGTTTAATTGTGATACCTATGTCATTTAAGGCATTTGCTAACCTTCTATTATCAAAGCCTTTTGACTTCATTATTTTAAATAAATTCTCTGGACTAAACATATAAAATCATTTCATTTTTAATTTATCTTAATTATATATGATTGTTAGTGAAATTATTTATCTATATAGGGTAAATAATTTCATTTTAAGGAAAATTATATTATTATTATTAAATTTATTTAACCAAATAGATAATTTAATTATGGATAATTAACAATGACAGAAAAAGATTTAGAACTTTCTATGTATATCATAAAAGATTTTGACACAAAAATTATGGCAAATGCTCTTGGGTTAAGTCTTGTACAAACAAGAAATATCAAAAGAGGTTCTTCGGGAATTAGTAATACCAATGCTCTATTTTTAAAAAAAAAGTTTGGTCTTGAGCCAGAGGGGTTTGCAGAAATACGCAAAGATTTTTTAGAAGCAAAATCAAAGAGTACATTGTAGATATTTAAAACACAGGGTCTATTTGTAGCCGACCCTTTATTTTCAAAAAGGTTAAAAATTGAAAACTTATATTTTACTATCCTTACTAACTGCATCTTTACTTTTGGGTGAAGACAAAGCAGATGATATTCATATTTTAAATCCAATACCAATATTGGATAATAAAGAAAATCAACGTATAGACGGATTGGTTATTGCCAATGCTGCCGATAAATATATAGGCTTAAAATATGTATGGGGTGGCACAAACTTAAAAAAAGGTGTTGACTGTTCTGGACTTTTAAAATCAATTTATAGGCAGTATGGCTTTAACATTCCTAGAACTGCAAAAGCTCAAGCATTAAGTAGTAGACATAAGATAATTAAACATATATCGGAATGTAAAATAGGGGATGCGTTGTACTTTAAAGATAAAAAAGATCATATTCATCATGTAGCTATTATAAGTGGCTATGAAAAAGATGGTCGTCCGATAATTACTCATGCAAAAGGTGAAAAGTTTGGAATTGTCAAAGAACGAATGAGTGACAAATACTTATCCGAGTTTATAGGGGCAAAACGTTTTTATATTGCATCAAAGCACAAAAAAACAATTTATACAAAACCTCTATTACTTAAAGGAGGTGGCTTATTTACCATGAACTAACATATTGATTAAATGAGAGCTTGCCAATAATGGTTTACAAAAAAATTAAACAAGGAAAAAACATGAACACAAAAAAAATATTTATTTTAGTAGCAATACTTCAAAATTTCGCATTTGCCGGTCTTGAAAAAGTAGAAACTCTCATGACAAATGTTTCCACAGCATTAACTGCTATTTCCCTCGTAACTATCACGGTTGCATTTCTATGGGTCGGTTACAAAGTACTCTTTGCAGGTTCATCATTGAGAGATATGGGATCAACGATTGTTGGTGCCCTTATTCTTGCATCTGCTGCTGAAATAGCAGCTATGCTAGTGTAAAGTATAATTATGCAGAGCGATGTATTATTCAAAGGTCTAACACGTCCTGCAATGCTATTTGGGGTTCCAATGACCCCACTTATAGCAGTTGTATTGGTTGTCTTTTTAATTGCTGTTTGGACTAATAAAATAATTCTATTAGTATTGATCCCGATTTACATAATAATGAACATAATGACAAGAAAAGATGATTTTATTTTTAATCTGTCATTCTTAAAACTAAAGTTATCTACTCCAGGAAAATCAAAAGAGTATTACGGTGCAAAAACATATAGTGCAAACAACTACAGGAAGCAAATAAAAACTTCAAATGCTCCTTCGCTATCAATACTGGGGTTAGAAAAAAATCCAACACTTGAGGATTATATTCCATATACTTCTTTAGTAGAAAAGAATATTGTAACAACAAAAGATTATGCACTTTTAGCAACATGGAAAATAGAGGGTGTTTCATTTGACATAGAAGATCCTAGCGATGTGGAGAGTGGTAAAATATCCCTCAACATGATTTTTAAAGCTTTTTCTAATGCCAATGTATCTTTTTATCTACATAGTGCAAGGCATACAATTTCTGATAAGTTATCGTATGAATATGATAATAAATTTTTAACAGAATTATCCGATAAATACTATGAGGGTTTCGCATCTGATAACTTACATTCAAACTCATTATATTTAACACTTTGCTTTAATCCTCTAAAAAGTAAGATGAAAGCTTCAAGTTTTAAAAAAGGTAGTTACGAAGCAAAACAAAAAGAGTTTACATCTTATGTAAAAAGAATGCACGAACTTACAGGAAGACTTGAAGCCAATTTAAAAAAATACAATCCGGAGAGATTAGGCACTTATATTGAAAATGACATAAAATATAGTAGACAACTGGAGTTTTATAACTTCTTGATTGGTGGCAAACAAACAAAGGTTAAATCTCAAAATGCACCTGTTAATCAGTTTTTAACTGGGAACTTACAAAATATACAATTTAACAGTAGTATGATGCAATTTAATTATACTAATGATACTAAGCTTTTCGCTAGAGCGATTGAGATTAAAGATTATTCTCCAGAAACGTATATTGGTATTTTGGATCACTTACTTTACCTAAACATCGACTATACAATGACACAAAGTTATACACCTTTACCAAAGAGAGAAGCCAAAGAAGCTCTAATAAAAGCTAAGAAACAGCTAATAAGTTCAGAGGATGAAGGAATAAGCCAAATTAACGAACTTGAAGATGCTATTGATGATCTAATCTCTGATCGTATCGGTTTTGGCAACTATCATTTTTCTATGATCGTTTATGGTAAAACTGTAAAAGAGGTTAAGGAAAATACTGAAATTATTATGACCGAATTACAAAATGCCGGACATGGTGTAACGCTAGCAGATATAGCATTGCCTGCTACTTACTTTGCACAATTTCCTACTAATTTTTCATTACGTCCAAGAGTAAGTATGATTAGCTCCAGGAACTACAGCGGATTTATTGCATTACATTCATTCCCTAAAGGTAGCCGTGATAATAACTGTTGGGGGAATGCAGCTACGATTTTAAAAACCCCAAATGGACAACCATACTATTTGAACTTGCACGAAACACATAATGATGATGATTTTGGAGAATATTATCTAGGTAACTCTTTGGTTATTGGTAAGTCTGGCGGTGGTAAAACTGCCTTTTTATCATTCCTAATGGATATGATGCTTAAATATAATAATAAAAGTACTTTTCCGTCTTCCATTGATGAAGACAAAAAGAAAATGACAGCGGTTTTCCTTGATAAAGATAAAGGTGCTATTGCGAATATCCTAGCTTCTGGTGGTAGATATATAGCTCCTATTAATGGAGAACCTACAGGCTTTAATCCATTTATGTGTGATGCAACACCTGCAAATATAAGACACCTACAAAACTTAATTAAGATCTTAATCACCCGAAATAATGAAGTGATTTCATCTAATGATGAAACCAAACTAAGCAATGCGATTAATTTCATAATGACCCAATTTGAAAAAGAAGAGAGAAAATATCCTATCACTCTTCTATTGGAAAATTTAACAGAAGATCAAAGCTCTACTCACTCAATAAAAAGCAACTTGCGTTTATGGCAAAAGGGCGAAAAGTTTGGATGGGTATTTGACAATGAAACAGATAATTTAAACATAGATGATGATGAAGTAAATGTTTTTGGCATCGATGGTACAGAATTCCTAGATGACGAAGATGTAAGATCTGCTATGAGCTATTACATACTCTGGAGAGTTATGAGCCTAATGGATGGCAGACGTTTAGGTATCTGGATTGATGAAGCCTGGAAGTGGATAAGTGATCCTCGTATCAGCGAAGAGGTTAAAAACAAACTCAAAACAAACCGTAAGCAAAATAGTTTTTTTGTTATGGCTGTTCAAAGTGTAGAAGACTTTCTAAAAAATAAAAATGCACGTGCGATAATAGAACAAAGTGCCACTATGTTTTATTTTTCAAACCCACAGGCAACTTATGATGATTATGTCAAAGGTCTAAATTGTACAAAGGAAGAATATGAAATGATTAAAAATATAGATCCGTCAACTTACCAATTTATGGTTAAAAAGGCATCAGAAAAATTAATGGTATCTCTTGACCTTAGCAATATAGGTAGTGAGCTTATAAATATTTTGTCCACAAGTAAAGCCTATGTAGACAGAGTAGAAAGCATTTTTAACGATACGACTAAATCGTTAGATGAACAAACAGAAGAATTAAAAAACATATACAGGAAAAAATAATGAAAAACATAATGAAAAAAATCGGATTATCAATAGCTGCGGTATCAATACTCTCTACATCTTCTCATGCAATTTTTGGTGTAGGTGATATAGTCTTTGATCCAGTTCAAACGGCTAAAGCAGTAGCAGAATATGCAGAACAGGGAAAAAGATGGGTAGAAGAGATTAATCATTACAAGTCTCAAATAGAAGCATACGAAAAAGAATTATTGGCAGCAACAGAAATTAGGGATAGTGTTCAGTTTATGAAAGATATCCAAGAGTTTAATGATTTTACTAAAAATTACTCTTTAGATTTCCTCGATTTAAAAGACGATATTTTGGGAAATCCTAAGTCTCAAGTAGGACAACATGCAAAACAACTTTTTGACAAGTACCAGTTATTTGATGATTGTAAATATGATTATATGAATGATAGCCAACAAAAGATATGTGAGAATCAAATGGTAAGAAGCGTCCAAGAAATAGCAACGTATCAAGCATACAAAGATAACTTATCTTCTGTTTCTACAAAACTGGGAGATCTCTCTCAAAAGCTTGCAAACTCAAAAGACATAAAAGAGTCGCAAGATATACAAAATGCAATCCAAATGGAATTGGCACAACTACAAGTTGCAAAAGCACAAGTTGAACTTATGGACACGCAGAACAAAAGTTTAGAACAAATAGAAAAGAGACAAAAACAGCAGCTATATAAACAAAGTAGAAATGTGCACATAGATCACTCAAATTTGCCAAAATAGGGGAAGATACAATGAATAAGCATTTATTATCCTTTATGTGTGTGGGTTTTGCATTGTTAGCCTTTACCGGATGTAATGGTGAGAAGCAGGAAGAAGAGACTTTTAGAACAGTTGAATATTTTAATGAAAATAAAGAGATTAGAAAAAATCGTTTAGATGAGTGTGAACAGATGAAAACAATGAATGAAGCAATAGAAAAAGATTGTGACAATGCAAAGATTTCTTTAAGTAATGAAGAGCATAAAAAGAGCAGATCTAAACATATTGACTACTCAAAATTACCAACATAGAAAAAGGAAATAAAGAAAATGGCTATTACAGTTTTTACTTATATAGGAGAGCTTACAGATAACATAACGTCAGATATAGCTAGTGCGGATATATCAGCACAAGTATCACAAATAAATAATCTTATTTTAGTATGGTTTACACTTTATGTACTTGCAAAAGGGTACATGATACTTGCAGGAAAAAGTGATGATCCTGTCAAAGACGTATTATTTAGATTGGCTATATTTGGAATAATTGTTTCCTTTGCAACTAATGCCGGGGGATGGCTAGACTTATCTTCTGGTGCAATAAATGGACTAAATGAGTGGGCAAGTGGTGGCAGCTCTCTATATGCCCAACTAGACAAAGCTTTTGAAGATGCCGTACAATTAGGAATAATGATAGAAGAACAGGAAGATGAAGCACTAGAAATCAATATTGCCGGTTTTTTTGCAAATATAATAGTGCTCATAGGTTTTGGTATTTTTGCAATTCCTGCGATAGGTATCATAATAACAACCGCTTTTATTTTAAAACTTTTAATTTTGATTGCACCCATTATGCTATTTACCCTCCTCTTTGATTGGTTTAAGGGAATTTTTCAAAAATGGATTGAACTGATATTAAGCAATACTTTAACTGTTTTACTTGTTGGAATAAGTTTCAATGTATTAACAACTAAATATGAAAACTATATATCTGCAATAAAGGGTCAAGCAGAAGCAGTTGGGGAAAATGGATTAAGCCTTTCAGTTGAAATATTTTTTGTTTCAATCGTTTTAATGTTGCTTATCTTAATGGCTAAAGGAATAGCACAACAACTTACATATGTATCAATAGAGAGTTTGCCAGGTAGTGCAGCTAAAAGTGCAGCAGGGGGCATGAGTGCAACAAGAAGTGGAATTGAAAAATCACACGGAGATATAAAAAGTACTAAAGATAGAGCCAAACAAAGAGCAGCTAATGCTAAAAAAACAATGAAAAAGGGAAGGTAAAGAATGAAATATATTTATATGTTACTAAGCACAATAATTTTTAGTGGCTGTGTCCAAACAACACCTGGGCTAAGCACAAATACAAATCAGCTTTTCGATCAAAAAGATTGGAAGCCGGTAAACAATAATTCAATACAAAGGGAGTTAGGAAATGGAAAATAAAGAGAATGGTTTTGATTATGAAGTTAGTACTAGATACATGGTTGAAAAGTCAAATAAAAGGGCATGGACAATTACATTTATTTCTCTTGCTCTTACTGTATTGGCATTTGGTACATTATTTGCATTAATGCCATTGAAATCCGTTGAACCTTTTATAGTTAGAGTAGACAAAATAACTGGAATGACAGATGTAATGACTGCTATAGATAAAAGAACAATGAAATATGATGAGTCAATGGACAAATATTTTGTAAGTGAATATGTCAAAAGGCGTGAGGGATATCACTATGATTTACTACAGCAAGACTACGTTTACACACAGTTAAACAGTAGTAAAGAAATTGCAAAAGACTACAGAAAGATTTACTCTGGAGATAATTCAAGAGATCAGCGATTAAAAGATAAAACAGAGATAACCCCAAAGATAATATCGGTAACGCTTAATGAAGGTGGTGGAAGCAAGACGGCTAGAATTCGTTTGCATCTTACACGTAAAAAGAAAAACCATGCCGCTATTGAGTCAATTAAGGTAATTACACTTAGCTACAAATATTTTCCTAGACTCATGCAAACAGAAGAAGAAAGACTTTTAAATCCTCTAGGTTTTAAAGTAATGACTTATAGAGTCGATAGCGAGGTTCACTAATGATAAACAGACACAAAATGACTCTTGTAGTGCTTATGACATTTCTTTTTAATGTTGTAGTTTTTGCTGCCGTAAATCCTAGAGCATCACAATATGATGATAGAATTGGATTTGTAACCTATAACCCAAATGACGTTTTTAAAATAAAAGCAAAAAATGGTTATGTTACGATTTTAGAGTTTGATAAGAATGAAAAGATTATAGATGGTAGCACCGGCTTTAATGATGGCTGGGAAATTGTGCAAAGTGGGAATATTATACATATTAAACCAAAACCCTATATCTCTGAATTTGCAGAAGACCAAGATGGAAACACAATTAAACAAAAATCTATCATAAGCCCAACTAAAAAAGATTGGAAGACAAATTTATTTATAAGAACCGATAAAAGATTATATGTAGCGGATCTCACATTATCTAATCAAAAAACGCAGTACAAGATCTCTTTTAAATATCCAAAACAAAGACGGCAAGAAATTATTAATCAACAAATGAAAAGAAAAGCAGCTAAAAAACAACAAAATATCATAAGAGATCTTAACAGAGTAACAGTTCCTAAAAACTGGAATTACTTCATGAAAGTAAATAAAAACTCTGGAGACATTACTCCTAGTTTCACTTATGATGATGGAACTTTTACATACATAGGTTTTGATACTACCAAAACATTTCCAACAGCTTTTTTAAGAGAGGGAGATCAAGAGAGTATTTTAAATACACACGTTAAAAAAATAGGGAATTATGATGTTTTAGTAATACACAAAACAGCCAAACTTATTCTTCTTAGAAGTGGTAGTAAGCTTGTAGGTATTTTAAATAAAGGCTACGGTAAGAATCCTAACTATAAACACAAAAGCACAAATAATGCGAACGTAAAAAGGAAAATTATAAATGCAAACTAATAATGATGATATTAATGACATAGATCACAGTACAGATTTGGATGATGCTGAGAATGGATCATCAAATAATTCTCTAGCAGTTATAGCTTTCTTAGGTATGGGGCTTCTTGTTTTAGGCTTTCTTGCATACAGGCTTTTAGCACCTGCACCCATTGAGGATGAAATAGAAAAGCCATTGAAAGAAGAAAAAGCACCAATAGAAAAAAAGATTTTTCAAGAAGTTACTGACCCAAAAGCAGTTGAGAAAAAATTACCTCTTCTTCCTTCAACTACTAAAAAACCTGAACTTACACCTAAAAAAGTGTATACAACACGAATAATAAAAGGTGGGGGATCTTCACAACTTCTTTTTTCCAAGAACAAAGAAAAAACTAAAGGTGGTACACCTGTTGCAGAACCAAAAAGTGTGGCTAAGGGGCAAGAAGTTTACAGGGGGGGTAAAAGTACTGTAGCAGGGGTGCATCAATTTAAAGCAGAACTCTACTTAGCAAAAGGTACATACATAGGTTGTAGCTTAAAAACTAAGCTTGTCTCTTCTGTTGGTGGGGGTGTCTCCTGCACGGTTTCAAACAATATCTATTCTGCGGATGGAAATGTTTTGCTAATAGAAAGAGGTTCTACTATTACAGGTTCATATAAATCGGGAGATTTAGAAAATGGTGTAGATCGTCACTATGTCATATGGGAAGAGATCCGCACGCCTAATAATATTGTAATTGCTGTAATGAGTGGTGCATCCGATGAACTGGGTGCAGCAGGGATACATGGTGAAGTTGACAATCATTGGATGATGCGTTTCGGTGGTGCTGTAATGCTTAGTCTTATAGACGATGGTATTCAATATGCAGTCAATAGATCAAGCAAGGATGGTGATACTTTTTATTTAGGAAATACTCAACAAAACGCAGAAAACATGTCCAATACAGCATTACGAGAATTTGTGGGTATAAAACCAACTTTATATAAAAATCAAGGCGACACTGTGGGGGTTTATGTTAATAAAGATATAGACTTTTCAAAAGTGTACAAGCTCACTAGGTAACTGTAATGATAAATTCAACTTCATTAAATAAATACATCGATAACTATTTTGGTGACTACATTAAAGATGATGATGTTACCGAAATTTGTTACAATGGAGATAACAAAATATGGGTACTTGATGCTAAATCGTCATGGAAATGTTTTGATACGCACATGGACTTTAACGCTGCTCATGCTTTTTCTCAAGCAGCGGCTGCTTTTAAGGGTGTTGAAGTACAAAAAAACAATCCAATTCTTTCTGCCACTCTTCCAGGTGGGGAAAGAGTACAAGTAGTTTTACCCTCTGCTACAAAAGAATATCATATAAGTATAACGATAAGAAAACCCTCTAAAAAAAGATTTACTATCGAGGACTATGCAAAACAGGGGATCTTTGATGATATCAAAAAAGGTACCGATAAAGAAAGTAATTCTATAGTAGGAATAGAGCTACTTAAATACTATACGGACAATGATTTTCAAAATTTTATTACCCATGCAGTCGCACAGGGCAAAAATATTATCATATCTGGAGAGACAGGAAGCGGTAAAACCACTTTTATGAAAAGTCTTATAGACTTTATTCCAGTAAATGAAAGAATAATTACTATCGAGGACGTGGAAGAAATTAAGTTTTATGAGCATGAAAACTTTGTACAGCTCTTCTATCCCAGTGAAGCCAAAGAGGGAGACTTTTTAACCAGCTCAAGTCTTCTTAAATCTTGTCTTAGAATGAAGCCGGATAGAATACTTTTAGCAGAGTTAAGAGGTGGAGAAACATACGATTTTATCAATGTTATAAACTCTGGTCATAATGGATCTATAACCTCTTGCCATGCAGGAAGCGTTAAAGAAACTTTTACTAGATTAGCACTTATGACGTTGCAGAACGTACAGGGTCAAAAGATCCCACATGAAACCATCAATCAGATCCTAAAAGATATGATTGATGTTGTTGTGCACATGCACGAACACAACGGCAAGCGATTTATCACAGATATTTATTATAAGGATGCTCAATGAATTTGAATAAAGAGCAGGCAATATTTTTAGCAATCATTGATTTAATTCTTGTATATTTTTTTACTGGAGTAATCCTACTCCTGCTTAATGACTATGGCATAAAAGGAATTATCCCCAACTACTCCCTAAGCTTAACGCTCGATGGGATAATAAACGGCTATCCAAAAATAGTAGAGTCTATTTTATTGGCTCTATTGATATGTACTTTATTGGTTTTTATTATTCCATTTTTACCAAAAAAAGAACAGCTTCACGGTTCTGCACGTTTTGCAAATGTTCAAGAAGTCAAAAATAAGATGAAGTTATTCGCTGAGAAAGGTATTATCGTTGGTAAAAAAGGAAATAGGCTGCTTAGGCTACCTGGTCAACAGTTTGTCGCTTTAGCAGCTCCTACAGGTACAGGAAAAGGAGTTAGTATAGTAATACCAAACTTGCTAGACTGGACTCAATCATGCGTGGTACTAGACATAAAACAAGAAAATTTTAGCATAACAAGCAAGTTTAGACAAGAGGTGTTGAAACAAGAGGTGTACCTAGTAAACCCTTTTTCTTTTGAAACCCACAGGTACAATCCTCTTACCTATATAGATATGGAAGATAATGAAAAAAGAGATCTGCAACTTATGGATTTGGCAAATATTCTTTATCCTCATGGTGGTACAGAAAACGATAAATTTTTTAATCAAAATGCACAAAATCTATTCATAGGTCTTTGCTATATGTATAAAGATCTAACCTCTTCTCAAGAGGGTTTAGCACTATTGCAAGATATTAATTTTACTCCAAATTTTACACTTTATGGTATTTTGGACATGGCTCAAAATATGGAAATAAAACTAGATGAGTCTGCTGATACAATCAAAGGATTTGATAAAATCATCGAGTTTTTAAATAGCTATGAGTACTTATCACAAGATACTAATAACAGGTTCAATTCTTATCTAAACATAGAGAGTAAAAATACTAAGTCCGGGGTTTGGTCTTCTTTTATTACACCTCTTCTATTTTTCCAAAATGAAGTTACAAAAAAATCAACAAGCCAAAGTGATTTTGATTTAAGAGATCTTAGAAAAAAGAGAATGACAATTTACATTGGTATTACTCCGGATGAATTGGCAAAAGCACAATTATTTTTAAATATATTGTGGTCTCAAATTATTTCACTAAATACAAAAGAGTTGCCCGAACATAATAAAGATCTAAAATATGAGTGTCTTTTAATGATGGATGAGTTTACCGCTATTGGATATATGCCAATACTGCAAAAGTCTGTTAGTTACATAAGAGGTTATGCCCTAAGACTCGTTACTATTTTCCAAAACATTTCTCAAATACAGGATGCTCGCCCTACTGGGTATGGAAGAGAGGGTGCAAAAACGTTACTTTCCAATCATGGGTGTAAAGTTTATTTTGCACAGGAAGAGTCCGAAGATGCAGAACTCGTTAGTAAATTACTTGGCTATAAAACCATCAAGCAAACTTCAAGATCTTTTAATCAAGGTGGTAAATCTGGGGGTTCTACTTCTCGAAGTGTAAGTGAAACGAAAAGAGCCTTAATGCTTCCTCAAGAGCTTAAAGAGCTAGATTATAAAAAAGAGATCGTTACAGTACTTGGTAACAAACCTTTGGTCTGTGAAAAAGCTTTTTATTACAATAATGCTTACTTTATGGATAAACTAAAAAAGGTTTCTCCAACTTTAAGAAGAGTCAAAAAAATACCAACTCAAGAACAACTTTCAAAAGCATTATTACGCAAAGAACTATCAATTAAAATTAAAAAGGTTTAACATGAAAAAATATTTATTTCTTGCTATTGCAGCACTTATTACTACTGGATGCGGAATGAAGCCAACACCTCCGGTACAACTTGAAAACAACGATCCAGAAAATATAAGCTTTGAATTACTAAAACATTTGGATGAAAAAAATACTGTTCCCCTCGATGCTTATCTTGAAAGTAGAGAATGGGTATATAGACAGTATGTTACACCATCAAGATATTATTTTCCAAACAATAGAATGATTGAAACTTTTTATCTAGCTCATCATGCAAATGTAATTTACATTTATGGAAAAGCCGGCACGACAAAACGTTATAAAAAATATTTCCAAAACAATCAAGTAACGGCACGTATTATTTTACGTTCTGAAAAACGAAGCAATGTGAGGATCATATACAGTCACAAAATGAATGTATATGAAAGTACGACTTGTTGTGAGTACCACGGTAAAAAAACTGGTCACAAACCACACTCAAGCGTTGCAAACATTCAATAATATGTCAATTTGACATACTATTGAATACTTAAAATATTTTATAGTAGTATAAAATATAGTGCTAATTCTAAATTTTAGGAGTTTTATAATGACAATTACAATAAAAGAGAGTCTGGATGCAGAGCCGATTTTAAAATATTCATTTCTTTTTATTAAATGGATCTTTATTGTTGCATATTCTGTTACTGCATGGATAGTACTTTTTATCTTTTATAGCCTGGTAGGAAGTGGTGACGGCTCCAGTAGTAGCCATACTAAAACTAATAGTGATAGTGAGCCTTGTTGGGGGAATACAAACGGTAACTGCCCCGATCACATCTTAGGAGATATTCATCAACAACCCTACTGGGATCATAGATAACTTTTAAAAAAATCAAAACAAAAGGAAAAAACAATGATAGAAATTCTGCACGTTGGAGAATATGGAGTTACAAGAAGTATAGATAAATTGATGCAGCTTATTAAGGAAAATCCAAATGAACTTATAAATGTAGCAAGAGTAAATGACGGTAAGAAAAATTATTCATTTATCGCACTCTTTAAAGATAAATGCACTATAGGTAAATACTCTGCGTGTTTACAAGAGTGGGGAACTAATGACGGCATGAGTGGAGAGGGTGGAAGTGGCTTTGTAAGAATGAATAAGTTTCTTGAAGAAAACAACGTTAGAACAAAAGACATGGAGTTACATAGTCATGATGCTGATAGAATAGGTTATGGTGGAAGTGATAGTGTTGAACATGGAAAAGAAAGAGATACCATTTGGGTAAAGTATGCTCGTAAGTTACTGTAGGCTATTAAGATCCTCTCTCCAGTAGAGACTAGAGGATCTACAAGAAATAAAAATTATCTTTCTATCTCAACATCTTTACTCTTCTCAACACTTTTACTCGCCTGCTTCTGGGTAAACTCTTTAACCTTATCGGCAGTACTCATTTTTCGCTCTTGTACTTTTTTGGGTGCAGTACTCATATCTGCTTCAAACTGCTTATGTAATCTCTCTTGTGTTTTTACAGGCAAATTATGTGCAGCACCGGACTTGTACATATATTTTTCCGTAGCTTCTTTTGAGATGAAAGTTTTCTCCCATGACTTAACATTTTCTTTAGGTACTTCTATGATCTTTGCTTCTCTTATCGTGTTAACATTTTTGTTTTGCTTCGCTGTTTCAAGACTTTTTTGTTCTTTTTCAATATTTTTTGTTCGAGGTTCTAGCTTCTTAAGCATATCTTTCAAATCTCCATTTCCCAACTCTTCTAAATTTTTTAGAAGAGTATAAGTATTATCATGTTCTTTTACAACACTGATTTTTTGTGCATCTGCAAGAGTATTAAGTTTTTTTAGATCCTCTGGTTTGTCTACTGTTTTATTCATATCATTTCCTTTTTCAATATTTTTTGTTCGAGGTTCTAGCTTCTTAAGCATATCTTTCAAATCTCCATTTCCCAACTCTTCTAAATTTTTTAGAAGAGTATAAGTATTATCATGTTCTTTTACAACACTGATTTT
>JALSHP010000041.1 GCA_026982175.1 Campylobacteraceae bacterium | reverse complement strand
TATATGGCACTCTGGACACTTATTCCTCTTTATATTGGTTTATGGTTCTATGGAAAATTAGAAGAGAGGATTATCTCTCTATGATTGAGCTTAAAAATGTGACCAAATATTTTATGACAAAAAAAGGGAAAAATTACATTTTAAAAGATGTTACCTTTACCATTCCTTCGGGGGTAAATATTGGTATTTTAGGGCGTAATGGGACAGGAAAATCGACCATTATGCGTATGTTAGGGCAGATTGAATTTCCAAATCATGGTACAATTACCTCTAAGCATAGCTTCTCGTGGCCTTTGGGTTTGGGAGGAGGATTTGTAGGCAATATGACAGGTAAAGCCAATGTGAAGTTTGTCTGTAGGCTTTATGGTAGAAATAAACAAGAGACCCAAAAGATAATAGCATTTGTTAGAGAATTCTCTGAGTTAAAAGATTATTTTGAGATGCCCATTAAAACCTACTCTTCAGGAATGAAAGGACGACTTAGTTTTGGACTTAGTTTGGCATTTGATTTTGACTATATGCTCATAGATGAAACCCTTTCAGTAGGAGATGCACGGTTTAAAAAGAAGTCCAAAGAGGCATTGATTAAGAAGATAGAAAATTGTCATATTTTGTTAGTAAGCCATGACATGGGAACACTCAAAGAGCTGTGTGATTCAGGGATTGTGGTTAATAATGGTGCGTTATATTATTATGAAAATATTGAAGATGCTATTTTAGAGTACGCAGAGATTAACAAAAGAGCAGGATAATAGATGAAATTTATATTTTTAGGGCTACTACTATTGTTTTTTAGTGCTTGTAGTCAGTTACAGTTAAAGCAAAAAGAAGAAGTGAAGATAAAAAAAGAGTTTTCATGTGAAGAGAAAGCCCTACCCAAAAGCTTACTTGAAATTGAGCAACACTATCGTTGTCATAGTAAATAAAAGGAGTTTTGGTGATTTTTTTAAGAAAGTTTTATAATATTTTTTTCATCATTCTTACTAGATTAATATTTCTAGGAATTTTTGCTCTTATTGCCTACTATATTGTAGGCATTGAGAGTGAGAAGTATGAGTCTAACAGTGTGGTAATGGTCAAAGACCTTTCTGCTAAACCATCAGCTTCAGCCTTGGGTTCGATGCTACTTGGTGGCGTTGGTTCAAGTGAGATGAAAGATGCAAAGCTTCTTGAAGTCTATATTAACTCTTTTGAGATGTATCAAAAACTAGACAGAGAGTTTAATTTGACGGGCTATTATGCTTCTAAAAAGATAGACCCTTTACAGCGTCTCTATAAAGAGCATCAACTTATTTGGTTTACGCAAAACAGTGAAAATCTACTCAAAAAATATCAAGCCGATTTAAAACTCATCTATGATGAACCTTCTGCTACCTTACAAATTTTATTTGCCCATGTCAATGCCACAAAAGCTAAAGAGATTGTGGAGAAGATTATTGAATATTCTGCACAGACATTAAACCTCTTTGAGCAAAAAAATACCAAGATAGTATTGAAGTTTTTAGAGAAACAAGAGCGAGAAAAATATAAAGCATTCATCGCCTCTTTGTCCAAACTCTTACAATATCAAGGTAAGCACAAAACCCTTGACCCCAAAATAGATATTGAATCTAAAAGTACCATCTTAGCTTCTCTTGAAGCACAATTGGTACAAAAAGAGGTCGATTACAATAGTAAATTACAATACCTCAACAGTGATTCTGCCGAGATGAAACTGATGCGAGGCAATATAGACTATGTTAAAAAGAGTATTACTAAGATAAAGCGACAAATCACAGGTGCAGTGGGAAGTCATAAATTAAATGTCAATTTGTCTGATTTTAGGCTCTTAGAGAGTGATGTAGAGTTTAAAAAAGAGGTTTATCGACAAGTTTTAACCAAATTAGAAGAGACAAGATTTACCCTGCAACAAAAGAGTAAAAATTTGATTGTCATTACTCCTGCTACCGTTGCACAGAGTTATAGTTACCCAAGTAAGATAAAAGATATTATTACCATCTATATTATACTTTTCTTTCTTTCTTCTATTTTGAAGCTAATTATTACGCTTATACGCGAACATAAGGATTAAAATGAAGCTATTTAAAATATTATTACTTCTCAGTACTACTTTATTGATGGCTGTGGAGCTAGAGTTAAGTGAACAGACGACCGATAAAAGCCAACTTAGTCAAAAAAGTAAAATCTACTTTGGTGAACAGATTTTTCAAGGGAACTTTAAAGAGAACCAACAGTTTCGTTACAATCCTGACTATCTCATTAATGTGGGGGATGTTATCTCTGTTAAGTTGTGGGGAGCGTATGAGTTTATGGGTGATTTAACAGTAGATAAGCAGGGAAACATTTTCATTCCCAAAGTAGGTGAGGTGGCTCTTTTAGGTCTCTCTAACCAGCATCTTAAATCTACCATTACTCAAAGTGTTAAAAAGACCTTTAATGACAATGTCTATGTCTATGCTGACCTTAAACAGTATCAACCTATTTCGGTGTTTGTTTCAGGTTCAGTAAAGCAAGTAGGGCTTTACAATGGTCTCTCTACCGATTCCATTTTACAGTTCATTGACAAAGCAGGGGGCATTGTCCGTGGACAAGGGAGCTATCGACATATTAGCATCTTAAGAGACAAAGAGATTATTAAAGATATTGACCTCTACCAGTTTTTACTTGATGGTCAAGTTGAGATGTTTCAGTTTAAAAATGGCGATGTTGTCTTAGTCAATCCTGTAAACAACTTTGTGGAAGTGGAGGGAGATGTTAATCGTCCCTATATTTTTGAGCTTTTAAATCAATACAGCACTGTGCAAGATGTGATGCGATTTATTATGCCTAAACCAACAGCAAACCGTTTTATGCTTACCTCTTGGAGCAATGGACAAGAGAGCAGTAAAGATTACGCCTTAGACCAAGCTCAAAATGTAGAGGTCAAAAATGGTACAAAAATCAAGTTTTTTTCTAATTATTACGTCAATACCATAGGCGTAACCCTAGAGGGAGAGCATACAGGGGCGAAAAATATCACCCTAAAAAAAGGCACAACCCTTTACGATGTTTTGTCAAAAGCCTCTTTTACCCCTCTTTCAGAGATTAAAAATGTAAAACTCTACCGTAAATCAGTAGCCAACATTCAAAAGCAACTCATAGAGACGATGCTAAAAGATTTAGAAGCCAGAGCTTTAACGTCAGACTCCTCTACCGTTGAGGAGGCAAGTATTCGTAACAAAGAGTCAGCGATGGTCATGGACTTTGTCAAACGTGCAAGAGCTGTAGAACCTTTAGGGCAAGTGGTACTTAGTCAAAAAGACAACTTAGAGAAAATCTACCTAGAAGAGGGTGACAAAATTGTCATTCCAAAGCGTTCAAACATTGTCATCATACAAGGAGAGGTAAACATTCCTAATGCCTTGGCATATAGAGAGAACTATGGCATAAACGACTACATCAAAGTGTGTGGAGGCTATGCCGAGAGAGCTAACACCGAAAAGGTCTTATTATTAAGAGCCAATGGCGAAGTGTTACAGTATGATAGCTCAGACAAATCCCCTGAAGTTGAAGCAGGAGACTCCATTTTGGTTTTAGGTAAAACAGATAGTAAAAATATTTTGATTACTTCAAGCGTAACTAAGATACTCTACCAACTGGCTGTTGGGGCTGCTGTGGTTTTGAGGGCGTTTTAAATTAATAATAAAGGATAGATATGAATGAAATTATAATTGAAAATAGAAAAATAGGTTCTAATCATGCACCATTGGTTATTGTAGAGATGGGAATTAATCATGAAGGTTCTTTAAAAACAGCTTTTGAAATGGTAGATGCGGCATGGAAATCTGGTGCTGAGATGGTTAAACATCAAACGCATGTTGTTGAAGATGAGATGAGCAAGGAGGCTAAAAATGTTATACCTGGAAATGCTAATGTCTCTATTTATGAAATTATGGAACGATGTGCATTAAATGAAGAAGATGAAATTAAACTTAAAGAGTATGTTGAATCTAAAGGAATGATGTTTATTAGTACCCCTTTTTCAAGAGCAGCAGCCGATAGATTGGAAAGAATGGGTGTTTCAGCTTATAAAATAGGTTCAGGGGAGTGTAATAATTATCCTTTAATTGAGCATATTGCTTCTTTTGGTAAGCCTATGATTGTCAGTACAGGAATGAATAATATTAGTTCAGTAAAAAAAACAGTGGATATATTAGAAAAATATAAAGTTCCTTATGCTTTACTGCATACAACTAATTTATATCCTACCCCATCACATTTAGTTCGATTAGGTGCAATGCAAGAGTTAGCTAAAGAGTTTCCTAATGCCATTATTGGACTCTCTGACCATACAACATCAAATTTAGCTTGTTTTGCTGCCGTTGGATTAGGTGCTTCCATATTGGAACGACATTTTACGGATAAAATGGAACGTCCTGGACCAGACATTATTAACTCGATGGATCCTATAGCACTTAAAGAGTTAATTATTGGTAGTGAAGAGATTGCTAAAATGCGAGGAGGGAAAAAAGAGGCGGCTAAAGAGGAGCAGGTAACGATAGACTTTGCTTTTGCTACTGTGGTAAGTACCCAAGCAATAAAAAAAGGTGATACACTTTCAAAAGAAAATATTTGGGTGAAACGACCAGGTACAGGAGAAATTTCAGCAGAAGAGTATAACACTCTTTTAGGCAAAGTTTCGACTAAAGATATTGGAAGTGATGAACATCTATCTTGGAGTGATTTTGAGTAAAAATATACTATTTTTATCTGGGACAAGAGCAGACTTTGGAAAATTGAAATCATTAATTCAAAGTGTTGATAAGCATGAAGATTTTGATTATAAGATTTTTGTTACAGGTATGCATTTGTTATCTAAATATGGAAGTACTTATAAAGAGATTGAAAAAAGTGGTTTTCATAATACCCATGAGTTCATAAATCAATATTTAGGTGAATCAATGGATATGATTTTATCTAATACCATACAAGGCTTGTCTCGTTATATATCTGAAGAAAAGCCTGATATGATAGTAGTTCATGGAGATAGAGTAGAAGCTTTAGCTGGTGCAATTGTTGGAAGTTTAAATAATATATTGGTTGCACATATTGAAGGTGGAGAACGTTCAGGAACTATTGATGAGCTTATTAGACACTCTGTTTCAAAACTTTCACATATTCATTTTGTTGCCAATGAAGAGGCAAAAAAACGTTTATTACAGCTGGGTGAGTCCAATGAAAGCATTGTGGTATTTGGCTCACCTGATATTGATGTAATGAAGTCAGATACCCTACCTTCCCTAAAGAGTGTAAAAGAGTACTATAATATTCCTTTTTTAGACTATCATGTTGTGATGTTTCATCCTGTGACCACAGAGGTAGAGAATGTAGAGCTTTATGCTAATAATTTGGTGGACGCTTTGCTAAGTTTTGAAGAAGAAAATTTTATTGTTATCTACCCTAATAATGACGATGGTACAAATGAAATTCTAAGGGTATATCAACGATTGGAAAATCAAAAAAACATTAAACTGTTCCCCTCTATTCGTTTTGAATCTTTTT
>JALSHP010000040.1 GCA_026982175.1 Campylobacteraceae bacterium | reverse complement strand
CTAAGCCTATCATGATGACAAAAATATCTGAACTCAAAGCAAATGCTCCAATCACCCCATCGAAACTAAAGGAGGCATCAAGTATTTCAAGGTAAAGAAACCCCATTATTCCACTACGAATACCATTGGTACTAAAAACATCATCAAGTGAAGCAATCAATGAATAGAGTAAAATACCTGAAAAATATGCCAAAGCAATTTCATGTGAAGAGGTCAGAACAATTAAACTGAGTCCTATAAATACTGATAATAGCATCTGAATACTTGATATTTTTCCCATATGTACAAGTAAAGCACTCTCTTCAATCACTTTTATCCACTTTTCTTCTCGCTCTTCATCAAAAAGGAAATTTAAAAATACCATGAGTAAAAAAGCACCCCCAAAAGCAAAAATAAGCTTCTCTGTTCCTACTAAGGTTTCATGATAGAGTGAAGCATCATTAAATGCCATATTAAAGGTTTCAAATAAACCTGTACCACTTGCTAGGGCAACAATGACAATGGGAAAGAGAAATCTCATTCCAAAAACAGCCATGAACATTCCCCACGTGATGAACCTTTTTTGCCACTTCTCTTCCATGGTCTCCAAAACCTTGACATTGACCACAGCATTGTCAAAAGAGAGTGATACCTCCAACACAGCTAACAGTGCTACAATATATAAAGCTTCTATTCCTCCCATAAACAGTGCTAAAAGCAGACCGATAACTGTTACAATAATTGAACTTTGAAAATATTTCAAGTGTTTCTCCTAATTTTATTTACAAGGAGAAGTTTAAACTAAAAGCAAAAGTTTTACAATAAAACTTTTGCCAACTTTCCACAACTCTTACACAAATAAATTCAAAGCCCGAGTTTCTTAAACTTATAGAGATATAATTTTTAACAAAAAGAGTAGTTAATTAATTTTTATCTTGTATAATTGTTCTAATAACTATCACAATTAATCAAAAGGGCTAAAATGAATGCTTTTTCTCAAAAGCTAGAACTTATGTATGTGAAATTATTTCATGAAAATATTGATGATTTTACCGACGCACTCATCGACTATCAAAAATTTGATAAGAATAAATTTGACGTAGGGAGTGAGTCTCAAAAACGTCAACAGTTTTTTAGCAATCGAAAAACTGTTCTACGTCGTTGGCTGAGTAAAGGTTCTACCTGTACTTCTGATTTTCAAAAGAGTTTTAACAACTACAAACTCCAACAACTTGAACTTTTTGGCTCTCCTCTCTTTAATTTAGACGATTTTCAAAAAGAAGATAATCTTCAAACTTTTAATGAAAAAATAGAAAAATATTTACAAAAACAACAACAGTTACAAGTTCAAACAGAGTATGCCTATTTGTATCTCTATGATGAAGAGCAAGAGAGAATCTCTTATTATCATATTATTCAATGGGGAAAATCCCAAAAGTACCATGCCACAATCACTGTAGAACAAAATAATAAACACTATACAGGTAGTTTTAACTTCATCCAAGATAACAATCTATTTATCACCTTATCCATTAATGAAAATACTCAATACTTTCTTTTTCATGACAATCAAGACAAAAGCTCTGACTATATTGTAGGAATGAGTATGGGGTATTTTGCGAAAGACAATAAAACACCCTGTTCACAAAAGGTCATTTTTAGCAAAGAAAAACTAGAAGAAAATACTTTAAACTTACACTTTATATTAAATGAAACCCAAACACTAAGTGCCATTGAAAATCGTCTACATCACCAAGAGTTTAATACCCATCCATTGATAAAATATGCTAAGAAGTTTCAAAAATATCTCAATTTTTTTAATAAACTAAAGAAAAAAACCTACCAAAAACATTTTTACCAACGTTTGGCATTTCGAGAATTTGAGAGTATGAATGCTCTTTTTAAAAAAGTCTCTAAAGAGGAGAGCTTCTATATCTATGACTACCAAACAGCACTTTTAGAGCTACTTGATACAGTTGAATCTATTACAAATATTCCATTACAAATTGTTATGGAACTCAACAAGAAATCTTTTTTACTCCAATCAAACAAAAAAAGTTTAGACATTAAAACAAGACTTTTAAATTTAAAAAACAAGGCAAACATTCACACCACTATCATCTTTGTACTACAAGAGCATCAACCACTCACTCAAGCCATGCATAATCTATTAAATAAGATGAAAAAACATCACATAGCAGTAAAAACTATCGAAGAATTTCCCATAACACATCATGTTAACAGCCTAAATTTTAGTTTCATTCATCTCAATAGTAAAAAAGATTTTGTCTTAGCTGACCCCATTAGAGACAGTAAAGATGTCTATAAAATCTTTATTGATGAATTGACTATGGAGGAGTATCATCTTGATTACTACAAGATTTTAGAACAGAGTGACGATTTTTAAGCCAAAAACTTTTTTCGCCTCACTAATATCTAGCTCTATCTGCTCTCTCAAAGCCTCTAAACTCTCAAACTTTCTGTTTGAACGAATAAAGGCTTTAAACTCAAGCCAAACCCTCCCTTTGACTATGCCAATGTCTTTGTCAAGTATGTGCGTTTCAATGGCAAAAGAGCCATCAGTTGTTACCCTAAGACCAATAAAACTTACCGAATTTAGCCATCTCTCCCCTATTTTGGTACGCGTGGCATAAACCCCCTCTTTGGGCAAGTCATAGTCATGCACATTGAGGTTTAAAGTTGCCACCAACTTCTTTTGACCCAAGCCCTGCCCTCTAACCACTGTGCCATCTATGGCATAAGTTCGTCCTAAGAGTTGATTGACTAAGCTTATGTTACCTTTGCTAAGTTCCTCTTTAATCGTGCGAGAATGCACGGAAATATTGTTATGTTTCACCTCATCGACAATCAGCACTTCACCCTCAAAAAGCTCTTTTAAAACGTCTGTGTTTCCCTCTTTTTTATAGCCAAATCCAAAGTCATAGCCCACAACTATCTTCTCTAACTTGGGAAAATCTTCTTTTAACTTTAGCACAAATTCTTTGGCTCTTAGATGCTTAATATGTTCAAAATGATAATAAAAACACGGCTGTTGAACATAAAGCGAACGCTTATATCCAGCTGTCAAATAGCCCCCATTACGCTCAATAATCACCACTGCTTCCACTTGTTCAATAAGTGCTTTATGCCCTAAATGAATGCCATCAAACGAACCTATGGCAATGGATTTTATGTTGTTTTTATACACGTTCTATTTCCTAAAATGATAAACATACTCAATATTTCCCGACTTCCCTGTGAGTTTTGAAGTCGTAACATAACACATCTCCCAACCAAGTTCAGCTGTTTTGGCTTCAAATTTTACTTTGGCTTCGGCAATCGCTTGTTCATTAACCACCACCCCACGGCTGTCACGTTTTACGGTTCTTCCCACTTCAAACTGGGGTTTAAAGAGTAAAATCATATCTTTTGAAGTGAGACGATTAATCGCATCTATAATCTGTAAAATAGAGATAAAAGAGACATCACAAGTGAGCAGTTCAAACGGCTCTTGGGGCTTAAATTCACGCACATCGGTCTCTTCAAAAATGCTTACTTTTGTATGTTCACGCAAAGAGTGATGTAACTGATTTGAGCCAACATCGACACACGCTACTGATGCTACCTTATTTTCTAAAAGTATCTGCACAAATCCCCCTGTGCTAGAGCCAACATCAACAGCCCTTTTTCCCTTTAAATCCATAGCATACTCTTCCAAAAAAAGCTCCAACTTTTTCGCTGCACGGCTAACATAAAATTTCTCTTCATCTATGTCAATATTGGTCGTCTCATCACACTTATGAGAAGCTTTAGCCACCACACCATTGACAAAAACTTTTCCTCTTTTTATGGCATCTAAAGCACGGTTACGACTCTCAAAATAGCCCTGTTCCACTAAGTATTTGTCCAGTCTCATTACAACACCTCCTTGATGTTTGCCTTCGCGATGTAGTTCACCGTTCGCCCCTCTTTTAACGCCCCTAAAATCTTGTACCCCACCAACTCTTTAAGGTACTTACGTGCTGTATTTTCCGACACATCATAGTGATTGGCTATCTCTTTGACGGTAAAGAGTCGTCCAGGGTTGTTCATGGCTTTTTTAACAATATTTTTCTGTATAAAATTCAATTTGTCCGAGAGTTTAGAGTTCTCCAAAAGCCCCACCACCTCTTCAAACTCCAAACTTCGCTCTTCTAAGTAGCTAAAAAGCTCATCCATAGAACGCAAAATAATATCAGCTTGATAGTAGAGAAAATAGGTTAAATCACTCTCATCAATCTCCGTATATAAGTACGCCATACCATACTTTACAGGAGCAGTTTTAAGCAGTTTTGAGATGGACAAATATTCAAAAAATTCAAAACCATTGCTTAGCATTGACCAATAAAAAATGGCTCGTGCTGTTCGCCCATTACCATCGGCAAAAGGGTGTTCATAGCCAATCATAAAATGCAAAATAATCGCTTTAGCAATGGGGTCAATAAACGCTTCACCCCCCTCACCTGAATGTACTGAATTGGCAAAGTCACACAATTTTTGAAGTCGCTCTTCTATCTGCTCAAAATGAGGTGGTTGATGTAAAATCTCACCATCAGCCCCATCAGCAATAACTATCTCATTGTCCCTGCGAAATGCCCCAGGTACAACAGCATTTTCAGAGGTGTTATGCGTGGCAATTTTGTGAAAATGTAAAATAAGTTCCAAGCTCAACGGCACATCGGTTAATTGTTTTACTTCATTCATCAGTAGATAGTTATTTAAAATCATCTGTTCATCTTCACTACGTGGTTTTCGCTCCTCCACCAACATCTTTTTTGCCACACGTCGCGTAGTAGAAGCCCCTTCAAGTTGAGCAGAGCTTATGGCTTCTTCCATCACCAATGATGCCATAAGAAACTTCTGTTTCATGCTAGAGTTAGAGGTCATACCCTCCCCTGAAAGCTTAGCAATTTTAAAAAACTTTGCTTGAAGTGAATCGGGTTTACAGTAGTGAAATTCATTCCCCTCATTGTCCAAAAGCTCAATGGGTTTTCGTTTGGTAAAGCGACACCACTTGGTCACCAACCACGCCTTTTGCACATCATGATGAGCAGGAACATGCCACTTAAACTTGTCCCAATAAAGGTAACGCCCCTTATCATCTGTCTCACGAAAATAGACCATAAGTTCAGGTTCAGACTGCATCATATGCAAGACCACAGCGAGGTTATCAGGAGAAAAATTAATGGGTGATTTTTCAATGCGTGATTTTGCCATGGGCGTACTCCTTAACGCAGTTTTTTATTTTTGCGTTATTGTAGCATAAATTGAGCATTACACTAGAAAACTATTTTGATAATTTTTTTATCAATCCTAAAACAATAAAGCTCTTCAATATATTTAATTTAGCTCTCATAACAGGACGTTCAAAGAATTCACCTGTTATAATCCTCTAAAAATTAATTGGATATATAATTTGGTAATATTAGATTTATTTTCAGGTGCTGGTGGTCTCTCCGAAGGCTTTTTTAGAGAAGGTGCAACTTTTGTGGGACATATTGAAGCAGATGCTTATGCTTGTGATACTTTAAGAACAAGAACT
>JALSHP010000039.1 GCA_026982175.1 Campylobacteraceae bacterium | reverse complement strand
CGCATTGGCAAAATCCATAGGTATTGGGGCAGTAAAGTATGCAGATTTAAGCATTAGCCGTGAATCAAACTACATTTTTAACCTAGAGAAGATGATAAGTTTTGAGGGAAATACCTCGCTCTATATGCAGTATGCTTATGCACGAATTCAGTCTATTTTACGCAAACACAATGCAGAGGTTTCTGGTGAGATTATTGTGGGCGATGCCATAGAACACCGTTTAGCTTTAATGCTTTTAAAATTTGAAGACACCTTAAGCAAGTCAGCCAAAGAGGCAACCCCTCATACCATTACTTCTTATCTTTATGATTTGGTCACGGTGTTTATGAAGTTTTATGAGTTAAACCCAATATTAAGAGATGATGTTGATGAAGCGACCAAGATGAGTCGTCTACAATTGGCAACTTTAACGGGCAATGTCATTAAAAAAGGTTTAGAGATTTTAGGCATTGACGTGGTCGATAAAATTTAACTTTAGGGGAAGTAGATGAAGTTTTTATTTGTTTTAGCCCCACTAATTGTGGCAGGTTTAAGTTATGTGATGTTTCGAGAAGATGGGAACATTAAAAAGCTCATTATTACTTTTTTACTGCTTTGGGCAGTTATAACCTTGGCGATAGTAGGTAACATTATGCGTTCAATTGGCCTACTTTTTGTAACCCATATTATGGCAATTGTGGCTGCTTATGGGGGAATTATCTATTATGTTTTAAAAAATAGGTTTATATGGTTAGCGTTATTCGCTCCACTGATGACCATGGCAATTTATCTCTTCTTGGTTTGGGTAGGGAATGAGCATTTACCTACAGTAGGCTAAAGGGATGTCTTCTAAAATATATGCTCCAGAGAAAATTCATCAATTAATAGAGAAACTCTCTTCTCTTATATTTATTGATGAAAGTGGAAGAGAAAAACAAGCTTCTAGCGATGAGATAGAAAAGATGCTAACTCTTTGTAAGAAACGTAATAATCCCTCTTATTATAAATTAAGACATGCATCAGGACGAGGAGAAGAGTATACTTTCAAAGGGGTTAATCTTTATAGTGATGATGGAAAAAAGATGCGTCGTTTTGAATCAGGTTTAGATAGCTAGTTTGGAACGATATTATTGTACTTTTTTAATATTTTTTAGATGCTCTTCATATGAGTCAGTAAAGTCATGTACGCCTGATTTGTTTCTCATAAAATAGAGATAGTTTGTCTTCTTAGGATTAAGGGCTGCTTTAATGGCAGTAAGTGAGACAGAACAGACAGGGTAGGGTGGTAGCCCTTTGTTAGCATAGGTGTTAAAGCCTGAATGGTCTGTTTTAATCCGTTTAGGAGTCACTTTGATGTGAGAGTATTTTCCATAATTGAGTGTTCCATCCATCTGTAAAGCCATATCTATTTTGAGACGGTTGTAGATAACCGAGGCGACAATGGGCATCTCTTCGTTATTGGCAGCCTCTTTTTGTACCACCGATGCGATGGTCAAAATTCTATTCCACGCTTTTTTATCATATTTTTTTAGATGTTCCATCGCAAGTGCTTTATATTTTTTTTCACTCTGTTCCACGAGTAGTTTAATGAGACTCTCTTCAGAAATATTTTTAGGAATATGATAGGTCTCTGGGAGTATCCCCGCCTCTTTGTAGCTTGAAAACTTTGTATAAGCATCTTCTAGTTTTTGAACATCAAGTTGCTGTTTTTTGGCTAAATTTTCTAAAAAAATGGGACGTGTCTCTCCTGGAATAAGTGTGACAATATCTATTGCCTCTTTGGCAGAAGAGAGTTTTTTTAAAAAAGCGATGCGACTCATCTTCTCTCCACCAATGAGCAGTGTTCCACTCTGTGGGGCATCAAGAATATAAGCAAGAAGGTAGGTATCTAAGTGTGTGAGTGAGTACCCTTGCTCTTTGAGAGAGGCGATGGCTTTGGTGACTGAACCTTTGGGAAGCACAACACTTTTGGTGGTTTTGATGGGCATAGAAAAGTAGAAGATAAGGGCAATGAGTAGAAAGAGCATCACCATTAACAGTTTCGAGAAGATAAAATATAATAATTTAAAAAAATTCATCAATTATTATACCTATTTATTGTTAATAATAGTCGTTTGAATATCTTCAAGCAGAAGGGTATAAGCCTCTTCCATGCTACGCATCATATCTTCCATTTTAGCTGTAGTTGCTTTTTTTGTCTCAAAGCTTTTGAGTTGATGGGTTCGTTGTGTTAGGTTCATAATCTTATAGTTTGCTTTTAAGACAAGCATCTCTTTTGAAGCAATAAATTTTTTAATATCAACCGAAACCCTAATATTGGTTTTGTTGTCACTTTCCCAAGGGTAGAGGTGAACATTGGGGTTATTGAGTGAGGTTTGTAGATATTCAATGAGCATTTGGGTTAGCTTCTTTTCCATGGGAATGAGCCAATCGGTGTTGTCAATTAACTCTATTTGGTAGGGGCTAACTTGCCGTACTATTTTATTCTCTTGGAGATATTTGGGTACTTTAACTTTTAGAACATCAATCTTTTGGCTAAAGTTATGATGGCTCTTAACTTCTATGTTGTCTCCTAAGGTGTAGAACTTTTTAGCACCACATCCCATCAATAATATTAACAATAAAAAGTTTAACAGATAGCTCAATAGATATTTTTTCATTATTCATCTCCTAAAATAAGTGCATTGGATTTTCGTTCAAGTGTTTTACTCACTTTTTTCATTGACTCAGCCATAGCACTAAGCTCTTGGAGTGTCAATGAGAGTTCAGCAGAAAATCTTGAGTCGCCATTGTAATCTTGGCTTAACTGTTGTACCTTTTTTAAAGCTTCTGTTACTTCATAGAGGCTATTCTGTAATGTATCAGGTAGGGTTTGTAGTGCCTCTTGTTGGGTAAGGGTGTCAAGGTTGTTTGCTACCATCCCAAAGTTATTCGCCACTACCTCAAAGCTATTGAGTGTTTTATCTAAATTATGAATGCTATGGTCTAAATCCGTTAAAATCTTATCGACAGGTTTTTGAGTACCCTCTACAAGTGTACTGGTTGACTCTATAAGTGTGGTGGTTGACGCTAAAAGTTTTTCGAGTTTTAAGTTCTTTACTTTAGTCACTAACTCCTCTAGCTCATTTAAGATGCTCCGCTCCTCTTTGGTTTCAATAGTTGGAAAGAGAAAAAACTCTCCATCTAAGTAGGATTTATTGTTTTGATTTTTATGAAAAACAAGGTCAATAAATTGTGAACCGACCACAGGTATGGTCTGTTTTAGTTGGGCTTTTAAGCCTTCTTGAATTAAGCTCTCTAAGGTCTTTTCTCCCTCTTGGAAGTTATTGGTTTCAGAGAAGCCTTTGGTGTGGATAATGGCATAGACTACCGATTGAACTTTTTTGCTCTTTTTATCAAAGTGACTGGAGATGTCAATAACATAGCCCACTTGGAAATTCTTAAACTCAACGGCTGCACCAATCTCAAGGTTGATGATGTTCTCATTAAACTTAAATTTATAGACTTTATCATTGTCTCCACGTGTGAGGTGTTTTGCTCTCATTTGATTTCGGTTTTTATAGAGCGGAAAAATGTGACCTTGCGTTAGCTCTAGGGTATTTTCTCTCCCAAGACTTTGGGTTGGGGTATAGATGGAAACTCCCCCTCTGGCTATTTGCGAGAGTGAGGCAACTTTTAAGTCAAGTTTTCCTTTGGAGAGGTCCACGGAGAGGGCAGAAGTGGTATAAAATTGACTTTTTCTGTTAATATATTTGGTATATTTATCATAAACAAAGACCACAAAGTTTATCTTTTTTCCATTGGGAGCGATGCCCACACGTTGTACTTTTCCAACTTTTATCATACGATAATAGACATTTGAACCTTTTTTTAGATGGTATGATTTAGGGGCAGAGAGTAGATAGGTCTTCCCTTTAGCATCTTCATCAGGTGTCTCCTCTAGCCCTTTAAAATAGGTTTTTGTTTTGCTACTCTTTTGGGCTTTAAACTCAATGTATGAGCCTGAGAGGAGTGTATCTAGCCCTGTTACCCCACTGGAGTCAACATCAGGGTGAACAATCCAAAATTTAGCCGATTTATTGAGGTATCTCTCCACGCTTTTCTTAAGACGAACTTCTACTGTAACCCCATCTCCCTCTTCTGAAAGCGATACCGTCTCAACTGTACCCACAATGACATTACGCAGTTTGACATGACTCTGTTTGGCAACAAGTCCTGCATTTTCTTTAAAGTCAATGGTGACCAAAGGGCCTACTTTGCTGTAGTATTGAAAGGCTAACCATAAGGCAATGACCATGGCAATAAAAGGGACAAGCCAGATGGTAGTGAAGAGTTGAACCCCTTTTGATTTCTTAATTTTGGGAGCATTGTATTTGGTATGAGACATCTATTTTCTCTCCTTATGAGTAATGAGTCGTGCATCAAAGCTAAGGGCTGAGAGCATGGTAAAAAAGACCATGAGGGCAAAAGCAGTTGCACCTTCACCTGGAAAAATCTGTACGCCAGAGAAGTGAATGAGTACCGAGAGGATAATCACCACAAAGACATCTACCATTGACCACGGACCAATCGCTTCGGTGATGTAAAAGAGTCGGTGTTTGTCACCCCAAGAGGAGCGTGTTGGATACTTTGCTGCAATGAGCAGGTAGATAAGCAGTAGAAACTTCAAAAGGGGTACAACCACTGAAGCCAAAAGAATGATGAGGGCAATGGGGTAAGAACCCAACTCCCAAAGATGAATAACCCCTCCTAAGATGGTCGCTTCAGAGCTTTTTCCAAACTGTTTGGTAATTAAAATTGGGTAGAGGTTTGCTGGAACATAGAGTATTATTGCCGTAATTAAAAGTGCCAAAGTTTTGTGGTAAGAGCCTTTTAGTGAAGTGCTTATTTTACTATGACAACGTCTACATTCATGGGTTAGTTCATTGTCATAGTTTACTGTTTCACAAATGTGACAGCGAAAATAGTGTTCCTTAGACATTGACCTCTCCATAAGTTTTTGCATGTATCTCCCAAAGTTGATGAAAGGAGATGCTTTTGGTGATAATAATATCAAGAATTAAGGTAAAAATCAATGCCATAAATGCCACCCCAATCTCAATGGTCGCCACATCAAAGAGTTTGACCATAGAGACCAAAAGGGAGATGAAAAAGATGTCCACCATGTTCCATGGGTGTAGATGGGCTAAGAGAATGAGCAGTCTTTTTGTGAGGTATCCTGCTTTTTCTGCTTTCATAAAAAAAAGAAGAAAAAAAGTAGCACCTAAAATGGTAATGGGAAAAATGACAATGAGAAAAACAAACATAATGCCCACAATATACTGTTCATGTTCCATTAAGACCATAAAGAGTGAACCAAGGGTTAAGCTCTGTTGTAGCCCTTGAACATCGATGCTAATGATGGTGAATTCAAAGGCAATAAAAAGTGAAATCATCGCTGTAATAACCAAGGCAAGGGTTTTGTTTATCATGTTATCGTCACGTCGATAGAGAATTACTTCACATTTAGAACAGTAGGCTTTTGTTTTGTCTTTGAGTGAAATTTTTTCATGTAATGTATGACATTTCTTACAGATGATAAACTTATCTAAGGCATGTTCTTTAATCATG
>JALSHP010000038.1 GCA_026982175.1 Campylobacteraceae bacterium | reverse complement strand
TGAAGAGGAGATTAAACGCTCTATAGTAACAGGAGTGATTATACTTATTCTCTTGTTGGTTTTTTTAATGGTGAAGTATTTAGTCCGTAAATATATGTCCGACAATGACCTTTTTTATGGTATTAATAAAGTGATTAACTTTGTTTTTATCTTTTTAATTTTTATTATTTTACTTTTGAGTTATCTTGAAAATATTGAAAATCTTATGACCATCTTGTCATTTGCTTCAGCAGGTATTGCCATTGCCCTTAAAGATTGGTTTATGTCATTATTAGGTTGGTTGGTTATTTTGGTTTCAGGCTCTATTCATGTAGGTGACAGGGTTAAGTTTGTCAAAGATGGGGTTGAGTATGTAGGAGATGTTGTTGACATTTCAATGTTACGAATTACGCTTCATGAAGATGTAACACTAACTACTATTATGCTCAATAAGCGTTCAGGGCGTATTGTCTTTATTCCAAATAACTACATCTTTACTGATATGATTGCAAACTACTCTCACTCTGGACTTAAAACGGTTTGGGATGGTGTTGAATTTATTATTACCTTTGATTCAAACATTGCAAAAGCACAAGCGATTGCCAAAGAAGTGACACGAAAGTACTCTAAAGGCTACACAGACATGACACGTAAGCAGTTGAACCGTTTACGTTCTAAATATAGTGTAAGAAACACAGGGGTTGAACCTCGTATCTTTACAATATTTGAGCCTTATGGTATGCGAGTTTCAGCTTGGTATTTGACCAACTCTTATGCTACACTAACATTAAGAACAACGATTTCAGTAGAGATATTAAAACAGATTAATGAAGCAGATGATATTCATTTAGCATTGCCAAGTCAATCACTCTATATGAATGAATCATTAGAAGAGAGAATGGCACTTAAATCAGGTGAAGAGCCAAGTGAGAATCATAAAGCATAAAATAAAAAAGATGAAATTAAAAAAGAGAAAAAGATAAAAAATGAAAAAAGTATATTTTAAAACCTTTGGTTGTCGAACCAATCAATTTGACACACAAGTGATGATGTCTAAACTCAAAGATTTTGAGCTAACGCAAGATGAAAATGAGGCTGATGTTATTATGGTGAACTCCTGTACCGTTACCAATGGGGCTGATTCCTCTGTAAGAGCCTACATTAATGGTCAAGGACGTAAAAATCCCAATGCCAAAGTGATTTTGGCTGGTTGTGGTTCACATTCTAAGGGTGAATCTCTTTTTGAAGATAAAAAAGTTTTTGGGGTCATTGGACACTCTGAAAAAGAGAAAATTAATGATATTTTAAAATATGAAGAACCTTTTTACCAAATAGGGGACTTAGAACATATTGACTCTACCATTGTTGAAGAGTTTGTGGGAAAAAGTAGGGCGTTTATTAAAATCCAAGAGGGCTGTGATTTTAGATGCTCTTACTGCATTATTCCGTCCGTTCGTGGTGATGCACGAAGCCATAAAGAGGAGGATATTTTAACCCAAATCCAAAAATTAGCCTCTAATGGTTTTGGAGAGTTCATTTTAACGGGTACCAATGTTGGAAGCTATGGAGAGAAAGAGGGAACATCTATGGCAAAGCTGTTGAAGCGAATGAGTCAAATCCGTGGGGTAAGACGTATTCGTATAGGAAGCCTTGAACCCATTCAAATAGATGATGAGTTCAAAGAGCTTTTAAATGAACCGTGGATGGCAAAACATTTACACATTGCCTTGCAACACACTTCAGATAAGATGTTAAAGCTTATGAATCGACGTAATGATTTTAAATCAGACATAGAACTTTTAACGGAAATAGCCTCTAAAGGTTATGCCATAGGAACAGACTACATTGTAGGACACCCAGGTGAAGATGAAAAAGAGTGGCAAGAAGCCATAGAGCGTGTTAAACTTCTACCTTTAACCCATGTTCACGCCTTCTCTTACTCTAAACGGGATAATACGGCATCGGCTACTATGAAACCTGAAGTAAAAGGAAACATCGCCAAAGAACGACACCGTGAGCTTAGTGCGATTGTAAAAGCTAAAAATCATGACTTTAGAATAGCAAACAATCAAAATCTAGAAGTTCTCATAGAGCAAGGTAAAGATGGGCTTTACAGTGGTTATGACCAATACTTTAACAAAATAGAAATAAGTTCAAAAGAGGACATCACTTCTAATTGGGTCTTTATTGATAATGCCAAAGTAGATGGAAACAAAAATGTGGCAAGTTATTAGTACTGGTCGTGTGAGTAAAAATAGTAAAATTATTCTCATCTCAATACTTTTAATTCTCTCTATTTTCCTCTTTGTCAATCTCAATAAAGAGGCTCAACTTTTGAGTAAAAGTGAAGCCTCTTCTCTTTTAGAAAAGAATGCTCCTCAAAATATTTTGATTAAAGCACCCTATTTATACTTTGAACTTAATAATCAGCACTATAAAATTGCTAAAGAAGCCTATTCTCAGGAAGAGATATTTAGCTTAGGTAAAATAGAGTATTATGAAGATAAAAGTAGTATGGTTGATACACTTTTGATGCTTCTGCTTCTTGTTACAATGTTTTACTTAATTTTCGCGGCACGAAAAGCTCAAAAAAAACAGACAGAGATGATGCTTAAAAAAGTGACACAAACTGAAATACCACCTCAAGAAGCTAATGGCTATATTAAGGCTCAACAGGCATTGGTTAATTTCTCTGATGTGGCAGGAATGCATGGAGTAAAAGAGGAGTTACAAGAGGTGATTGACTTTTTGAAGCATCCTGAAAAATATAAAGCGTTTGATATCTCTCTACCTAAAGGTGTGTTGTTAGTAGGTCCACCAGGTGTGGGGAAAACACTTATTGCTAAAGCTGTAGCAGGAGAAGCAAATGTTCCATTTTTTTACCAAAGTGCTGCCTCATTTGTGCAGATATATGTGGGTATGGGAGCTAAAAGAGTGGCTGAACTTTTTGCCAAAGCCAAAGAGATGGCACCTAGTATTATTTTTATAGATGAGATAGATGCAGTGGGTAAAAGTCGTGGAGGGCAGAACAATGAGGAGCGAGAAGCGACTTTAAATCAGTTACTCACCGAAATGGATGGATTTGAGGAGAGTACAGGGGTGATGGTGATTGCCGCTACCAATAAGATAGAGGTATTAGATGATGCTTTGCTTAGAGCAGGACGTTTTGACCGACGCATACATATTGGGCTACCCGACTTTTTAGAGCGTTCTGAGACACTTAAGCTCTATTTAAAAGGTAAAAAACATCGTTTAAACATTGATAATATTGCTCGATTAACCATTGGTTTTAATTCGGCTGCACTCTCTACCTTAGTCAATGAAGCGGCACTTTATGCCTTGCGTTTAAATAAAAGCTTTATTGAAGAGGAAGCGATTGAAGCAGTGCGTGAAAAAGTTCTGTTGGGAAAATTTAAAATTAAAAATTTTTCTGAAGAGGAGCGTAGCATTCAAGCACTCTACCAAGCTGCCAAAGCAATTACAGCTGCTTGGTTAGAGCTTGAATTTGAGAAGATTGGTATTCTCTCTTCTCAATTTGTACCACGACATCATGAGATTGTCTCTAAAACATTTTTAGAAAATGAGTTAAAAGTTCTCCTTGCAGGTAAGATTGCCACGCAGAAGCATTATGGGGAACTATTTTCTAATGCTAAAGAGGATATAAAAGTGGCAAAAGCACTCTCTTTTCAGATTGTTGAGGAGTTTTTTATGATAGAAAACCATCTCTCTGTTGCTACACAATCCCAAGAGATATTGACAAGAGCCAATGATGAAGTGGTCACGCTTCTCTCTAAACTACAGCGTGTTTTAACTAAAGTACAAGCTTATCTATTGGAAAATGAGTCGATTAGCATGACGCAGACCAAAAAGATTATTGATGAGATGTTTTAGATGAGAGGTGTTAATGGTTTATTTTAATGGGTTTGTCCTTAAGGGGGAAGAGCAGTTTTTTAGTGAAGAGATAGTCGATACAGAGCAGAGTGTCGTTGGATTCTCTTATGGGGCTCAAAAAGCATTTGAGTATGCACTACAAAGTCAAAAACGTATTGACCGACTGATTTTAATCTCTCCTGCTTTTTTTCAAAACCATAAAAAATCATTTATTCAGCGACAACTTCGTGCGTTTAAAGAAGATGAAGAGGTTTATAAAAAAACTTTTTTAGAGAATGTTGTGTATCCTTCAAACCTCTCTTTAGAAGCTTTTGTTAGCCAAGGAAGCTACGAGGAGTTAGAGGCATTATTATCCTATGTTTGGGAGGAGGGGAAGTTCCAAGAGCTAATCAATAGAGGGGTAAAGGTAGAGGTTTTTATGGGAGGATCTGATAAGATTGTGAATGCCCAAAAGAGTTTTGACTTTTTCTCCAAGTTAGTACCTGTCTATCTTTATAAAGAGAGTGGACATCTGTTAAGATAGCCAAAGAGAGTTTAAAGCCTCTCCCAAACCGTTCCTTCAGCTGTGTCCATAATTTCAATTCCCATTGCAGAAATTTCATCACGAATGGCATCTGACTTTTCATAATCTTTCTCTATTTTGGCACTATTTCGAGCTTCAATTAAAGCTTCTATCGTGTTTTTAGTCTTCTCATCTATGCCAATCTGAAAATAAGAAAAAGGTTCTTTCCCACCAAGACCTAAAAGTGCATCTAAAAACTCTATATTGGCTAAAGTCTCTTTTTTAAGCCCTTTATCTTTGGGATTCTCATCTAGCTTATCATTGGTATTGCTTATCATCTCTTCAATAATAGCCAGCGTTTTGGAGATGTTTAGGTCATCGCTCATGGCACTCATAATGGCTTGTTGAAATTTGATGTTTGGCTTAGAGGCTTTGGTAGGGGTAACCCGTTTTTTGAGTCTATATAATTTATCAAGTCTTTTTTTAGAGTTGAGTAAATCCTCTTCATTAAAGTTGAAATCATTTCGGTAGTGAATGGAGATGAGGTAGTTTCTTAAAATCTCTCCATCATAGACTTTGAGGGCATCTTTAATGAAAAAGCTATTGCCCAAAGATTTGGACATCTTTTCACCATTGATGTTTACAAAACCATTGTGTATCCAATATTTTGAGAGTTCATGCCCCGTAGCACAACGACTTTGGGCTGCTTCATTTTCGTGGTGAGGAAAAAGCAGGTCAGCCCCTCCTGCATGAATGTCAATACTGTATTCATCTGTCCCTTCAAAATGTTTTTCAATCATTGCCGAACACTCCACGTGCCACCCTGGGCGACCTTTGGAAAAAGAGGTTTCAAAACAGATGTCTTGCTCTGAACTACACGCTTTCCAAAGGGCAAAATCTTTTGGGTTTCTTTTTTCTGAATTGTGTTCAACACGGCTTTGGTTCTCTTCATCATCTACTACCTGATGAGAGATAGAACCGTAATTTTCATCTTTAGAGGTATCAAAATAGACATCGCCAGAGTTTACGACATAGGCAATATCTTTTGCTATAAGCTTTTGAATAAGCGACTCCATCGCCCCAAGTGATTCAGTCGCTTTGGGTTCAATGTCTGCATCAACTACCCCTAAGGCTCTCATTTCACTTTTATAAGAGGCGATGTAGTGTGTGGTTATCTCCTCTAAACTTTGCCCTGTCTCTTGCACTTTTTTGATGATTTTGTCGTCAATGTCAGTAAAATTTTTAGCCACGGTTACTTGGTAGTTAAGTGCTTTTAAAGTACGAGTCAAAAGG
>JALSHP010000037.1 GCA_026982175.1 Campylobacteraceae bacterium | reverse complement strand
TACGCCAAAGTGACCATTCAAAACTACGGAAAAATTGACAATGTGGTCATATCTCAACGTATTCCTGCTTGTTTTAGTATTGTCAACAACAACATTAAAAAGATAGAAGCACGTTTTAAAGATGACAATATTAACATAGAACACAAAGAGATACGTGATGATAGAACCCTACACTTTGTCAATTTACGCAAAGTTACAAAGTATGATAATGACCGTAACAAACGTATTGTTCAAGCGGTCAAAGGCACACTCTACACCCCACTCATTGCCACAAGCATTGGGGAGTGTAAGCTCCCTGCCATCATCACCGAAGCGATGTATGACTCACGCATCAATGACTATGCCAAACAGAGTGATGAAGTGATTGTCAAAGCCCTAAGCAACAACAAACCCAAAAAAGCAGTGGTAGCACCCATTAAAAAAGTAGCCTTTAAACTCCGTGCTGAAGCTTTGGTCAAAGAGCTTTACAGCTTAGAGATGCGTAGCCAAAAAGCAAGTGACTTTATACACTTCTATCACTACCCTCTCAAAAAATATTTTGCCAAAACAGAAGTGAGCAGAAGCGAAATATTAGATGATAGAGCCAACTATTTTATAAGATTTAAAAAACGTACCTACAGTAAGCTAAAAACTACCATCGTCAGTTCAGATGATAACCAAACGGTGGTCAAAATTAGTTTCGACTACAAAATTGACAATGGTAATAAAGCCCAAACGGGTACTAGCAAACATAAACTCACCCTGATAGAAGTCGATGGAAAAGCCCGTATATCTGAAATTGTTTTAGATGAAGTCAAAAAGAAGAAATCAACGAAAAAGAAACAAGAGACAAGCAATAAAGTTCCTTTTTCAGGACAAGCCTTAACACTGGTAACCGATTTCTACACCAAAGAGACCAATGCCAATGATGCCAATGCCTTTGTTGATTTCTTCCACTACCCTGTAGAGACTTACTTTCGAGAGACAAATGTTAATAAAAGTAAAATTTTACAAGACAAAGAAAACTACTTTAAAGAGTGGAAAAACCGTACCTATACCAACATCACCACAACTTTAGTCTCCTGTAATAACAATGAAGCAAAAGTAAAAATCTCTTTTAACTATGAGATTAACAATGGTAAAAAAACATTAAAAGGGGTGAGTAAACATCTCTTGACGATTATTAAAGTTAAGGAAAAAGCATTGATTTCTAAGGTGGAGATTTTTAAGTAGAAAGCGTTGTAGATAATAAACCTATTATCCCCAAGTTAACGCTTGGGGAATAAGAAAGTTTAAGCGACTATTAAATTCGTCCTCCAGCTTGAACCCCCCAAGTAGTTCTCCATCGAGTCTTAACCATACTAAGCCCAACAATTGCAACTAAAACAACCCCCGCAAAAATTAAGAAACCTACCATGTACCCATCAAATGCACCTTTACTCCAACCAAGTGTTTTAATTAGGGCTGTTCCACCAATTCCACCAGCTGCACCTACAAGCCCTGTCATAATACCAATATCTTTAGCAAAACGTTGTGGCACAAGTTGAAATACTGCTCCATTTGCCATACCCAAATTTGCCATAATTAAGAAAAGAACAAAAATGGCGACAAAGAAAGGTAGTGGAACCAATGCTGTTAGTGTTACCAGAAATGCAACTGCTCCATAAAAGAAGTAGAGTGCTTTAATTCCACCAATTTTATCAGCAATATTTCCACCCATTGGTCGTAAAACTGCTCCTGCAAAGATGGTTAATGCCCCAAAGTATCCTGCGATTACTTTCACATTTGGTTCATTTATGAAATCCAATCCAAAAGCAGCCATATCTACCTGATAAGTCCCCATAAGATAAACTTTCATATACCCTGCAAACCCTACAAATCCACCAAAAGAGATAGCATAAAACAGTGCAAACCACCAAGTATCTTTATCTTTCATCAATTTGCCATAATCTCTTAATTTTTTAGGTCTAGGTGTATATACATCAGCAGGTGCATCTTTAGCTAAAAACAAATAAGCTACAAATACAATCGTCGCCATCACTGCACCAACTCCAAATACAGCATTCCAACCCCAAAGCTCTGCAATTTTTGGAGCAAATATAAAGTCAATAACAACACCAATATTACCAGCACCTGCAATTCCAAGAACAATTCCTTGAAGTTTAGGTGGGTACCACTGACCAGCTTGTGGAAGTGCCACAGCAAATGAAGCTCCTGCAAAACCAAGACCAAGTGCGACAATAAGTAGTTGGTTGTAGGTGATGCTATCACCTTGTAAGAATGCTGTTAAAAGTGAAGCAATAACAATGAACTGTGAAATGAGTGCTGTTTTCTTTGGTCCAAACTTATCCACTCCAAAACCTAAAAGAATTCTTAATAAAGCTCCTGATAAAATTGGAAGTGAAAGAAGTGTTGCTTTCTCTCCTGCGGTCATAATATGACCTGCTAAAGCTAAAGCCTCTCCAATTTCTGTACTCAATGGTCCTAACATTGTCCAAACCATAAAACTCATGTCGAAATACATAAAAGCCATAAACAAGGTCATTGAGTGACCTTGTCCTTTTAGTGCTTTAAATCCTGCCATTTTAACTCCTCAAGTTAAGTTTTGGTAAAATTATAACCAGTAAGTTTCTACTGTAATCAAATTTTTATGATTAAATTTTATACAATATAAAAATATTAATGATTATTTTATATACAATGATAATTTTCAACAATGAATAAATTATCAAAAATAGTATGTGTAAATCAAATGTAAGAATTGAAGTAAAAGAGATCAGAGATGTAAGTAACTAGAGGATGGAGAATCCCCTAATGAAGCGTAGAAAGTTAAATCTGTCCCCCAGACTGAACACCCCAAGTAGTACGCCATCGTGTCTTAACCATTCCCAGACCAATGATTGCCAATATTGCAACCCCTGCAAAGATTAAGAACCCAACGGTATAGCCATCAAATGCATCTTTTGACCAACCAAGCGTCTTAATAAGTGCTGTACCACCTAAACCACCAGCTGCTCCTACAATACCTACCATGACCCCAATGTCTTTAGAAAAACGTTGTGGTACAAGTTGAAAAACAGCCCCATTTGCCATACCAAGGTTTGCCATGGTGATGAAAAATACAAAAACAACCAATTCAAAAGGCAAGGCAACCAAAGCATTTAAAATAACGGTTATGGTTACAAGCGTGAAGAAAATATAAAGGGCTTTAATCCCTCCTATTTTATCGGCGATGCTTCCTCCTATTGGACGGAGTATCGTTCCAGCAAAGATACACAATGCCACAAAATATCCTGAGGTAATTTTAATGTTCTCTTCTGCAAACCATGTCAGTCCAAATTCATGCATTTCTGTAGGATACGTGTCGGTAAGATAAAGCTTTAAGAAAACACCAAAACCTACAAAACCTCCAAATGAAATGACATAAAAAAGGTTAAACCACCATGTGTCTTTGTCTTTTAATAATTTAGCATAATCAGAAAGCTTTTTCTTTCTTACTTTATAAACTTCTGGTGGTGCATCTTTTGCCAGTATCGCATAGGTGATGAACATCAATGAGGCAAAAAATGCCCCACATAAAAAGACGGTTTGCCATCCATAAAGTTCTGCAACTTTTGGCGAAAATATAAACCCAACTGCCACACCAAAAAATGCCCCACCTGCGATACCAAGTACAAGTCCTTGCAATTTAGGTGGATACCATTGACCTGCTTGTGGAAGTGCCACCGCAAAAGATGCCCCAGCAAAGCCCAAAAGAAGTGCTGCAAAAAGTAGTTCATTGTAAGTAATAGATTCACCTAAGAAATAAACATACAGAAGTGACGAAATGACAATGAGTTGAGAAACCAATGCTGTTTTTTTAGCACCAAACTTGTCAACAGAAAAGCCTAAAACAATACGCAGTAACGCCCCTGATAAAATAGGCAATGAAAGTAAAGTCGCCTTTTGACCTGTGGTCATGATAAATCCTGTAAGTGCAAACGATTCAACAATTTCTGAGGACAAAGGTCCTAAAATTGTCCAAATCATAAAACTCATATCGAAATAGATGAACGCTGCAAAGAGCGTTGCCATATTTCCTTGTCCCTTTAATGTCTTCAATACTGACATACGACTTCCTTGTTCTTGTTATTTGAAAGTATTATAATCTTTTTACAATCAATAAATATCCATTTTATGGTTATTTTTTAAACAGTTATCTTTATTATTATCTAAAGTTTATTAGTATAATAGAATAATTAATCAAATCAAATGGGGTTCAGATGTCAGTATTGGCTAAAGCATTAGAAGCACGAAGTAAAAAACTTAACAAGGTAGAAAATACCAAAGCACTCAAAACACCTATGGAGGTTCATGCACAACTTGAAGCCATTGCTAAAGGTGGGTATGAAAACTTAAGTAAAGAGGATTCAGCCTACTTTTTAAAATGTTTTGGTCTTTTTGACAAAGGCGAAGATTTTATGTTGCGTGTGCGTATTCCTATTGGTCAGCTCACAAGCGAACAAGCTGTACGCATAGGAGAGGTGGCTCAAAAATATGGAAATGACTACATTGACATTACCACAAGAATGCAGATTGAACTGCGTTATTTACAGATTGAAGATATTGCTAAAGTTTTAGCAGAGCTTCAAGAGCTAGGCATCTCAACCTTTCAAACAGGTGTAGACAACCCTCGTAACATTGTCGCCGACCCATTAGAAGGCATTGCCTTTGACAACATTATTGATGTTAAACCCATTGTCGATGAACTTCAAAGCCTTATCATCGAAAATGAGGAATGGATTTCTGTTTTACCTCGTAAATTTAATACAGGAATTTTAGGCTCAATGTCCAACTCTTGTAACATCTTTGGACATGACTGTTGTTTTGCATTAGCCAACAAAGACGGAGAGTTTGGGTTTAACGTTCATTTAGGAGCAAGAGTAGGCATTCAAGCCAAAGATGCCAATGTTTTTGTGAAAGCTTCAGAAGTACCAAGCTTTTTCATGGCACTCTTAGAAACCTTTAAAACCTTTGGTTATCGTGACAACCGTAACAAAAATCGTTTACACTTTTTACTACAAGACGTAGGCATGGAAGCACTCATTAACGAGATAAAAGTACAAGCAGGTTCTAACTTTGCCACAGCAGGTCAAAATCTAGTCCAATCACAAAACATTGCTTTAGGGGCAAACAAAGTGTTACAACGTAATGGTAAATATGCCCATAAAATCATTGTCCCCTCTGGGATTTTTTCAGGAACAGACCTCATAGCTTTAGCAACAAGAGCCAAAAACTTTGGGTCTGGGAATTTACGTTTAACTTATGACCAAAACATCTATGTGGTAGATATTGATGAGTTCTCTTTACCTGCTTTTGAATCCACGACGATTTTTAGCAAATACAATGAATTTAACAACATCTACTTTAACGACATGATAGCCTGTGCAGGAACAGCTACTTGTTCTTATGGGGTCATTCCCAACAAACCAGATGCCATTGAGATGGCAAACTTTTTAAAATCTGAAGTGAGCATAGAGAGTGGAAATGTTCGCATGAACTGGTCGGCATGTCCAAAAGGGTGTGGGGTTCATGGCATTGCTGACATTGGGTTTGAGGGCTGTAAAGCCAAAGATGATGAGGGAAACAGAGTCGATGGTGTTCACATCTTCATCGCAGGAAAAATCACACGTGATGCCCAAGAGGCACACATGTT
>JALSHP010000036.1 GCA_026982175.1 Campylobacteraceae bacterium | reverse complement strand
GAGAAAATGGAATGCCCATATTGTAAGTACTAAAAGGGATAATCCGTGTAGGCTCTATCATAAAGTTACACTCTCTTTTGATGTTGGTTGAGTCAAAATTAACAATATCTGAAAACTCTGAAATAACAAGTCGATAGACATTTTCATAGCCCATATCAGCAGGGGCTAAAAAGTCTGGCCAACAGCAAAAAAGTTTCTGTTTTATGGTATCTTTTAAGATGCTCTCACCCATAGCTGTGTCAAGGCTTACGGTGTCAATGACGGCTTTTACAAACTCTTTGTCACGCTCAAAGGTAACCGTGCCTCGGTAGTCGGTAATAAGCTCTTTGGGTAGCTGTCCTGTAACAGGCATGAGTTGAGCAAACTTTTCTCCTTGAGTGTTTTTAGACATTGTTTTGGCTGCGTAACCTACACCGATTTTATGGGGGTCACATGGCAAGGGAATCATGTCATCTGCTGTAAAGGGGTTTTTTTCATCATCAATAATAATCTGCCGTATTTCAGAAAGTGTAATTCTAAAATCTCCATGGGCATTCACACGACCTGCTTCTTCAACTGGTTGAAACACGATGCCTCTAATACACTTGTAGGTTCGTGAAAACTCAATAATATCTGGAATTTCATGTTCATTTAGACCTTTTTTTACGACCACAACCAAGGTGGTTGAAATATTGTTTTTTTCCAGTGCTTCCAAAGCTTTTAATCTTGTTTCTACCATATCTCTGGCTCTTAAATCTTTGAGTACTTTTGGATTGAGTGAATCAAATTGCAGATAAACTTCAAAGCCTCCACCTAACTTTTTAAGGGCTTTAACAAAACTCTCCTCTTCGGCTATTTTAATACCGTTAGTATTGAGCATTAAATGGCGAACTGGAGATTTTTTGAGATATTGGAGTATCTCTACAATTTGAGGGTGAGTGGTCGGCTCTCCTCCTGTAACTTGTATGAGGTCAGGTTCACTTTCGGTTTCAAGTAGAGTGGCTAACATCTGCTCTATATCTTCCATACTTCGGTGGTTTCCAAGACCTGGTTCAGCTGAATAGTAGCAGATATTACACTTCATATTACACTCATCGGTAATATTAAAAAGTGCCAAACAAGGGTGGTTTTGATGTTGAGGGCAAACCCCACAATCAAAAGGGCAACCCTTAAGCACTTGGGTCAAAGGCTTTTCAGGTAAATCGGGAGCTTTTAGATAATCTTCACACTTTTTATAGTAGTTAAAATCAGTCGATATTTTTACCATAGACTCCCCACACTTGGGGCAAAATTTGCGTAAAAATACTTCATGGTCTTTGGTGACCACGTGGGTATCGATAAGCTTGTTTAAGTTGTTACATTGGTGACAAAAGCTCTGTGTTGAGCTTAAAAATAGGTCGTAATCTTGTGAATAGAGTGCCATTAATTTTCCTTTTAGTTGTTAAATAGTAATAATGGGGAGAGAATAATTCCTGCAACTATTAAGACTGAATCAGCACCTACAGCAAGAGGGGTCAAGAGAACTTTTTTCCCTAGATTAGAGGAGTATTTCCTCACATCTATATTAATAGGATATTTAATTTTAACTGCATGTTTATTGACCGTTGAACTGGCTCTATATCTCTCTCCTGTTAGCTCAAATATTTTGGTTAAAAGAGGGGTGTTTCCCATTTTTAAAAACTTATGATGGTATAACCACTCTCTTTGTTGTGGAGAGATATTTTGTAGATTAAAAGTTACGGAGATGTGAGTATGCGTAATGGCATCTTTGTCTATATAGGTGCTAATATTTAAGTGGTTTCTTTGGAGTGCTAAGAACTCTCTGGCTTTTAAGAGTTCATTTAGGGCAAGGGTTCCCTTGTTAAAAAGATAGTGGTATTTATCTCCTAAAAATATAATTTCATTTTTTTGAGGGTTGCTATAAAAAGCGATGATGGTGTCTTGATAAGATGAGGAGCTACTCTCGTCCCATAAACCTTTGGTAACACAGCCTATGGAGGAGAATCCTATAATCATGATGAGGAGAAAAGCTCTAAAGCAAATTTTAATATTTTTCATATTTTTTTCCTTAAATAATAGAGTGCATAAAGTATCAATCCGAAGCAGAAGAGCTGAAAGATATTGAGACCCATGACAATGGTCTCATAGGGTTTCAAAAATTCCCAAAGGAAGCGTTGTGTAGCATACAGTAAAATGAATTGATAGAAGATATAGTTTTCAAAGTAAACTCTGTTCTTAAAATAAATCACAACAACATAGATAAAAAAGAGAAACATCGTAAAAGACTCATAGAGTTGCACAGGGTGGCGTAAAATGCCATCTCCAAAGTCATAGCCAAAAAGAGAGTCAGTTTCTATGCCATAGGTGTAGTCATTGAGTCCTGAGAGAAAACAACCAATCCTACCCATGGCAATACCAATGGCTAAAGAGGGAACAAAATAAGCTCCTGTTGAGCCTTTTATCTTAAATATCTTTTTAAATATCTCAATGGTAATCGTTGCCCCAACAATAGCCCCCAAGATAGATTTACCTAAGATAAAATGTTCTTTCGCTTCATCTGTTACATAGAGATTCATTGTTCCTAATACAAAAGCCCCTACAAAAGCACCTATTAAGGCGATGGTATAGTAGGCATAACGAAGATTTTCATCACTTATATGGTGCTGATGGGGTTTAAAGATTTTTAAAGAGAAGTAAGCACCCACTCCATAAGAGAGCAGGTCAAAAAGTAGATGTATGTTCATTAGTGCATATTAAAAGGTGTGGCATTTACACAATTTATCATCTGTAAAAAGCTTAAGATTAAAAACCCACCAATGGTAAGAAAATAGGCTAAACCTATTCTGTTTTGCTTTAAAAAAATAAAACTTCTATAGAGCGTAAATCCATAACTTAAGATTAACACTATGGCTGAAAATATGGCTAAATTTTCATGGCTTCTGTAACCTTGCATAAAGAGAATACTCACTACAAAAAAAGTTACTCCTAAAATAGTAGCGATTATTATAAATATATATTTTGTGCTGTTTGAAGGTTTCATCTGTTTGAGCCTTTTTATATGAAAAATAATTGAATACGATTTAAAATTGTAGCATATCTCCTTAGTTAAGCCTCTGCAAAATCTCATAAGGCAAAATGGTAGGGTAGTATTTTCGATACTTTACGTTGTCTCCTAAAAATTTCCATTCACCCATCTCATTTTGAATCATGAGTAACTTCTCTAACCTCTTAATGGTAAGGGTTCGCATGTTTTTGTCTATCTGAATGTTCTCTTTTCCATATTTATGAACAAGGGCATCGTAGAGAAAATCTATCTTATCTTTACTATTATAGAGTTGCTCATCAATAAAAGCAATTACAATATTTGACTCATACTCTGCTTGTGCAAAGGCGGTGTTGTTGGTAAAGTGTGTAACTTCTGAAACATTTGTAATATTGGTTGTGTAAGATTGTATTTGAATTTTATTGGCATTTGTCATCGACTCCATATATTGTCTAAAATGCTCTTTGCTAATCACCTCAAAAAGTCGAGGATAGGTCATCTCTACGATACTGTAAGATTGAAAACTACTTAGGGCATTGAGATAGTTTTCAAGCTCTTGCTTTATTGAAGAGCTTGTTGTAGTTATCTCTGTTATTTCATTTGTTTTATTTATCGCATTTGTCTCAGTTGATTTTTCAACTTTTCTTGGATGTAAGTTTTGAGTGACATTCTCATCAACTTTGACCTTATCACTACTGTTACAAGCAATGAATACAATGAGTATAGGGCTTAACAAAAGAAGATTATAGGTTCTCATGATAATCTCCTATGGCGTTCATTGCTTTTTCAAATGTTGGCTCTGTGCTGAGCATGGAGTGTGAGTTTGAAAGCGTAATTCCTTCTTCATTTACTGCTTTAATCCAGAGATAAGGATAGGGAGCGTTTACCCGTTCATTAAGATGCTCTTTAAGTAAGCTCTCTTTTGCTTTAACAATCAAGTCATCTTTTAAGTAGCGTACCACCATTTGGCTTAGCTTTGGAGAAGAGAGAGGTTGACGCATGAGGTTATATGAGTGTAATTCTAATGTCTTAAAAACAAACTTTTTGTAGTTATTGTCCACCAATGAGCAGATGCTTAGCAGTAGAGAGAGAGCCGAAGCGATGGAGGAGGGGATAGTGGTATCATAAATTGCTTCTCTCGTTTTAAACGCCCCTTTGGCATAAACCCATCTGGCTTGTTCATAATATTGTTCAATGAGTAGGTTGCTAAACTGTGTTGCCATGATTAAAAAAGACTCATCTAAACTCTGCTGATAAGCGAGAATAAGACTCTCTCCTAAAGTAGCATAATCTTCTAAAAATGCTTGTGTACTTGGTTCCTCATTTGCACTTTTACTATGGTAGAGTGTTCCTGAAACATAAAGTTCTGATAGTAGAGCTTCTAAGGTCTCAAAGGCATCCTTTTGATATTTTTTATCAATATTTGAGGCTAACAAGAGTGCTTGAACCATCAAAGCATTCCATGAGGTGATAATGGCTTCATCTTCTAAGGCAAAGAGTTTTGCATTTTTCCGAGCCTTTAACATAAACTCAATGGTCTGAAATGCCACGCTTTTATAAGCTTCATTATTGGTGATGAGGTAGGCACGTAGATAGAGTTGAATGAGTTGGGCATTATCATAAGTTTTTTTGACGCTATAAGGCTTATCCCACGCTTCATCTTGAGCATATTGATAAAATCCTCCATGTTCACTGTCATAAAAAGCATGGTTCATCATGTTGTCCAAGGTTAAGGTAATGGCATTTAATATTTTTTTATCTTTGTCTAATTGGTAGACATCAAAGAGTAGCTCTAGTGTTGAGGCATTGGGGAATTTAGGGGCTTTGGTAAATCCTCCAAATTGCTCATCAAGGAGGTTTAATGTATGCTCCTTGATGGTCTTGATGATATTGATATGCAGTTTGGTTGCTTGAATGCTTTTTTCTTGGGGGTCAACAAAAGCAAGAACCTCTTGACCTTTTTTGGCTAGGGTCTCATGATCGGTAATATACTTTTTAGAGACAACACGCAAGAGCGACTCTAAACTCAACTGCTCACCTACATCTTCATGGGGAATATAAGCCCCTGCATAGAACGGCTCTAGGTTTTCCGTTAAAAAGAGACTAAGAGGAGAACTTGTGGCTTCTCTGTTCATAAGCTTATAGACTTTTTGATAATACTTTTCTATATCAGGGCGTTCATCTTTGTTGACTTTAATGGGAATAAACCGTTCATTGAGTAGTTCAATAATTGTTTCATCATTAAAAGAGGCTTCTTGCATCTTTCTTGACCATTTAGAAGAGGGACTGTGGATAAATAGAAAAATAGATTTATGTTCGTTTTTTGCTTTTTCTAGGGTAGATTTCTCCCATGTGTGCCAATGGATAGGCTCTTTTTTTGAAATATGAGACACTTGATAGACCTTTTGTTCTTTTTGATAAACTATTAAAGAGTGTTATGTACATTTTTTTGTTATAGTTCTAAACATATTGTACACAGGTAAAAACTATAATATATTAACCGATAGTATAATTTTTACATTAAAATAAGGGATAAAAGAGAATGAAGTTTTTAAAATTACTCCTACTTGTTACCACAATCGCGTATGCAGGGTTTGGTGCTAAACTCCAAAAAAGTAAAGAGATGATGGATCCTGCTGACGCATTTAAAGTCTCAGCAGTTCAAAAGGGTGACTTTATTGAAACACGCAT
>JALSHP010000035.1 GCA_026982175.1 Campylobacteraceae bacterium | reverse complement strand
ATGAAGCGAGTAAGAACCTCCATAAAGTCTTAGAAAAATGGAAAAGTATGGTCTACAAACCAACCCATGGTTGGGGAGGTACTGGACTCACTAAGATTGATGATGAAAATGCCTTACAAACACTACTGCCATCTATTAACCACTCAAACACCAGAGAAGTTTTTGTGGAAAAATTTATTAAATATGATAACTCTGACTTTAGAGTTGACATCGTTGACGGAAAATATGTAGGATGTTATGGACGAAAAGCCCCTAGTAGTGATTGGCGAACCAATGTCACTTCTGGGGGTTCTGTCTTCATGAGAGAGTGTAATGACGATGTTTTAAAAGTTGCCATCAACGCAGCAAAAGCTTGTGGTACAGACATTGCAGGAATTGACATTATTTACGACCAAGAAAAAGAGGAGTATGTTGTCTTAGAAGTCAATGGCATTCCAGCCTTTGCCACCCCAGAACAAGAAAAAATGGGTCTTGACTTCAATGAAAAGAAAATAGACCTTATTGTCGAGTTAATCGACCGAAAAACCCACCAAAAATAAAGGAAAAATAGATGAGCTTAAAAAATAAGGAATTACCAAAACTAGGATTTTTGTACATGGATTATGTACTTAGATTTTTCGACTACTCAAACTTTAAAGGTTGGCCAAACAAAATAGAAGCCGTTACTTATCATTGGGGAAATGATAAAGATAGATTTATTAAAGAAGTTAAAAAGAAAAAAATTGACGTACTCATAGGAAATGTACCTGCAACAGCTTATGAAACTTTTAGAGAGATTTCTCGTGCCTTGCCAAATGTCCGTTTTATTCCCTCACTTGACACCCAGTTTTCTAACAAATCAAAAGAGAATGTTACACGTTTTGCATGGAAATATGACATACCTGTTCCAAAAACCTACATTTACTACAACCGTCCAAATGCTGACAAGTTTTTGAAAAAAACAGAATATCCAAAAATTGTTAAAATGTCTTATGGACCTTCTAACTATGGAGGATATTTTGTACATAAAGTAGACTCATACAAAGAAGCCAAAGAGCTGTATGCCCAAAAGAAATACCACCCTATGTATTTCCAAGACTTTGTGCCGATGGAAGCTGACATTCGTGTCATGCTCATTGGTCACAAGCCTGTTTGTGCCTTTTGGAGACGCGCACCTGAGGGTGATTGGTTAACCAATACAAGCCAAGGGGGAAGCATGGACTACATGGATGTTCCTAAAAATGTACTTGACCTCGCCGTCAAAGTATCCAAAGCAGCTAATGCTGAGTATTGGGCATGTGATGTTGCTTATGGAAAAGACGGAAAAATTCGCATTTTAGAGTGTGCTACTGCTTTTGCTGCTTTTCCTTACATTCGTGATTGGATTGGTCAATACCTTATGTGGAGTCTAAGCGAGGGAAGCTTTAGAAAACCTCACATGCCAATGTTTAACTGGGAAGAGTTGGGTAAAATAAACCCTGATTTACTTAGAACCATGCGACACATTACTTTTGGTCAATTTAACCCCTCTTATGATGGTGCTCATTTTGGTAAAAAGAAAAAAATGTATGGCGAGGGTGAAGTCTTTTTACATGAACTTGACAAGCAATACAAAGTCTATGATGTCAAAGAGCGTACTTTTGAAGAGTGGCCAAGTGAAAAGTGGAACTATCAAGACAAATTTTCACTCAAAAACCTTAAGGGCATGAAAGTTCCAGCACTTAAAAAAGAAGTTGCCCCTGCTGTTTCTTTGCAGAGTGCTACTCCCATCATAAAAATTTCAGATGAAGATTTGGAAACATTGCTCACTTCTGTTGATGGTATTGGAAAGAAAAAACTCAACAAACTTAAAGAGCGTTTTTCGCATCAAGGCATTGTTAACATCTTAGAAAATGAGCCAAAAATTCTAAAAGACATCAAAGGGATTAAAGACAATATCATTGAAAGTGTCATGGAAGTTTGGAACAGTTATAAAAAAGCATTTTTAGCCAAAGAGAACGTAGATAAAAAAGATTTAGTTGAGTCATAAACTATAGTGATATAATTCGTTTAACATTCTATTAGAAAAACAGGGAATAATTAATGAAACAACAATACAAATCTTATAAGGAAAGCTGTGCTTTCCTTGAAGCCTGTGTCAAGAAATATCCTGACTTAGTTACCGTAGAAAATATTGGTACGACTTGGGAAGGTCGTCCCATTCTTTTAGCAACCATTACGCTTCATGTTGCCTATGCTCATCTTAAACCTGCTTTACTTTACACAGGTACAGCTCATGCACGTGAATGGATTGGGCATGAGTTGGCGGTTGAATTTATTGACTATCTTTTAAGTAACTATCAAAATAATCCCACTGTCATCGAAACACTGACCGAAAACACGCTTTATATTGTGCCGTGTCTCAACCCAGATGGATTTGAATATTCACGACAACACTTTTCCTTTTGGCGAAAAAACAGACGTGACAATGGCGATGGAACGTTTGGGGTTGACCTCAATCGTAACTTTTCAGAGGGTTACCAAAAGTCTACCCAAACAAATTCAAATGTCTATTCTGGACCTTATCCTTTTTCTGAACCAGAGACCCAAGCCATTAAAAAGTTTGTGGATAGCCATGAAAATATTACCATTGCATTGGACTACCATTCTCAAGGAAATGTCTTCTTCCCTGCCCATAAATTTAACCATGAAAGTGAAATTGAGGGTACAGACATGAATACACTCTGTGCCAACATGAACTACCAAATTCATAAAGTAACAGGACGACATTATGGGATTAACCGTGGAAAGCCACCGACTAAACTTATTTCAGGTTCGGGACGAGAGTACTACTACTCAAAAGGTATTATTGCTATTGTGGTAGAAGTAGGGACACGTAATATTCCCGACTACATTCAAAACATGTCTGAGTCAGTTAATGAAAATATTCCTGCTCTGCTTTATGCTCTTTGCGAAGCCAAAAATTATGGTCAAACTGCTCCTAAACGTATAAAGAATTTTCACATAAAGTCATACGATTCTAATAGCTGTGAAATCACATGGGAGTATAATGATGAGCAAAATGTCTATTTTGAGATTTATAGAAATCTTAACAATAAAATGGCGTGTAATCACTCTTCACTTGTAGGTACTACTTGTAACAAATACTTTAAAGATGAGAACCTAAAAAGTGGCACAATGTATTTTTACTATGTACGTGCGGTCAATAAACTTACTAAGGTTAAGTCACCCTATGCTCCTAAAGTTAAACTAAAAACCTTTTTAGATGAATCCGAATTTTCAAGAACCATCTTTCCTCGTGCTTCTGATGTTGGCTATGTTGCTGAAAAATCACCTGAAGCAAACCATGGACACTTTGGTGTAAACTCTTTAAAGGTTGGGGTTAGTGAGGGAAGAGGTATCTCTTATGGGGTGATGAGCTTTGATTTGTCTAACATTCCTAAAGATGCCATTGTCTTAGAGACGAAAGTTTCACTTTACCCTCTCAATAGGGTTTCAGCCAAAATTGAAAAGTATGGTGAATGGTCATTAAGTATCATTGATTCAGAGACAGTTCCAAACATTCGTGACTTTGAGCAAGTGCATCATGCTACACGTATTAAAAATCTTGGAACAAGTATCCCCTCTGAAAAATTAACCCAAGGAATTTGGTCGCATTGGGATTGTAATGAATTTGAAAACAAGATGGTACAAGAGGAGTTAAAAAACCATGGGAAAATCACCCTAAAACTCTCAGGTCCCACCAAACTTCCTGTGGGGCGTGACTCACAAATGATGGTTTTTGACATAGGCTACGGAAATCAAGGAGGAGGCTTACATTACCGACCCTCTATTGATATTAAATATACCATTCCAAGTACCAAAGTTGAACTTCCACTTGAAAATAGTATGACCATTAGCAATGAGGCTATTAGTAGCGATATTTTAGCTTGTGGATTTAACAAAAATGATGAAAAGATTTTTGCCTACCTCTCTTTTGATTTAAGTAGCCTACCCAATCCAGATGAAGTAGTCATTACCGATGCATGGATTGAACTCTATAACAGTAGTACCGTTAAACAAAAGGTCGACATACGTTATAACCTAGAGTTCATAGATTTAGAAGAGTTTTCTTATGATGATATTCAAGAACGTGAACGTATTGAATTCATTGGCTATGAAGTAAGTTCAGCAGAACTTGGCACAAAGAAAAAACACCATTTTCTCTTTGACCAATACTCTAAATTAGCACTTGAAAAAAAACAAAGAGAAAAAGAAGAGGCACAATTTATCATTAAACCTACCTCTGTCCTAACACGTGACCACCTCATCAACTGGGCATTTGAGGGAAAACATGCAGCCAAGCTTATGATTAAATACATCAAACGCCGTAAGTTTCCTTTGCCCTCTCCTGTCAATGTACAAACAAAGATTGAGAACAAACTGATTAAAATTACTTGGGATAGAGTAGAAGATGATGACCTAGTAGGCTACTATGTCGTAAGAAACCGTTGGCATGAACCCAAAAATCCATTTGATGGTGTAAAACTCTACGCTGGTTCAGACAATTATACCTTTGATAATTTTGGCTCAACCAAAATGGACAAATATTTTGCTGTCTTTACGTATGATAATGTTCCTAATTATAGCCAAGCTTCTATTGTTGAATATAAAACAAAATAAGAGCGAATTTACTATTTTAAACTCTACTACTTATTCTTTAAATAACGCGTAATACCTTTAGAGATACCTTCTGCTAAGAGTGAACGGTAGTAGTTATTCATAAGGTTCTCTCCCTCTTTAGGGTGTGTTATATACCCTGTTTCAACTAAAATAGCAGGCATTTGAGCCCCGACCAATACCCAAAAATTGGCGGCTTTTACACCACCATTTTGAACACTTCCATAATGTCCATGAAGCGTCTCCATCATCTTTTTATTCACATCAATACCCAATTTATGAGACTCTATGATTTTCTCTCGGCTAATTAATGAGAGGTAGGCATTTTTTGTATAGTAATCTTTTCCTGTAAACATCACGGCATTCTCTTTGGCAGCTGCTTCTTTGGCACGTTGTGTTTTAGCAGGAGATAAGTAGTAAATTTCAATCCCATTAAAACCATTGCGTAAATTCTTACTTGGGGCAGCATTAGCATGAATAGAGACAAAAATATCTGCTTTTTTCTGATTGGCAAACTCGGTACGCTTAGGTAGTTTCACAAAAGCGTCATCATCACGTGTCATATAGACACTGTACCCTTTAGTCAGCAACTTCTTCTTAAGCTTTTGTGCCACAGAGAGAACAACATTTTTCTCTTTTTTATCGCCACAACAAGAAGCCCCATTATCTTTGCCTCCATGCCCTGCATCAATCACCACAATATAGTTTTTGTTACTACTTGAATAGGGTGTTTCAGTAAAGCTATTCTCTTTACCTTTAATAGTCGCTTTCTGTCCATCTATTAACGGTATGGCTAACATTTTTCCTGAAAAGGCGTGCAGTTTATCTAACTTTTTTTGCTTTGAGACAATCACCACACGCAATTTTTGGGGAGAGTTTTGAGCAATTCTAAAAGAGTCAATGGTTCTAAAGGTGTGATGAGAAATACCTTTATTGTCAGGGAGTATTGCTCCATGTATGTCATAGACAAACTTAGTTGTTCCATCCTCTAAGGGGAGTGCGAAAGAGGTGACTCTTTCAATATCTGAAGAGAAGTAGAGTCTCAATTCAGCTTGACGAATTTTACTTTTTATAAAGCTAGTTTGGGCT
>JALSHP010000034.1 GCA_026982175.1 Campylobacteraceae bacterium | reverse complement strand
GATATTGCTAACTAAGTAAGTGGCTTGTGGGCTTATGAGCTGTTGAGGTTTCTTTTTTATTCTATTTTTTAGATAAGAGGCTTTTTGGTACATGCCTCCATTGGCTAACATGGCAAAAAGTTCGGCGTTCTCTTTTAGGGGTAGTCCTAAGCCTCCTAAAGTCAACGAAGCCCCATAGTAAGATTTGGGCTGGGTGAGTGAAGTAACATTCGCTTGTTTAAGTAGGGTATAAAGACTCTTTTTTTTGAGTAGCCTATCAAGCTCCACAGCTGGAATGTTAAGGGAGAGTTGCAAGGCTTCGGTGGCTGTTACCTCTCCTAAATACTCTCTAGCATAGTTCATTGGTTGATAGCCCTTAATAAACAAAGGTACGTCAAACACTTTTTTAAGTGGAGTAAGAAGCCCTTCTTCTAAGGCTCTCGCATAAACAAAAGGTTTAAGGGTAGAACCTGGAGAGACCAAAGATTTTAGCCCATCATTTTGCCCCCCATGTTGGGTGTCATAAAAATCTTGTGAGGCGACATAGGCGACAATGTTCATGCTTTTGTTCTCAATGACAATGGCTGAAGCATTGTGAATATTGAACGCGTTTATCTCTTTGATGCGTGAAGCAAGAAGTGCTTGAACTTGGCTTTGAAGACTCATATTAATGGTGGTGTTGACTTCCCCTTGTGTTCTAATTTGAGCTGTTATGTGGGGTATCTTATTGGGAAGATTTTGAAAATTTACAGAAATTTTTTCTGCTAAAGCACGTTGATAATCTTTGCTCTCTAAAAGCCCAAGTTCAAAAATACGTTTGAGCAATCTATTTTTGATGCTATTGATATCTCTACTTTTTTTATTTTTAAATATTTTAGGACGATTGGCATTAGGATTTTTGGGAATGGCTGTTAAATAAGCAATTTGAGATAAAGAGAGAGAAGAAGGCTCTAAGCCAAAATATTTAAACGAAGCCGAAGCAAAGCCCTCTACATTTCCTCCATAAGGAGCGTTGTTGAGGTAAAAAGTTAAGATTTCATTTTTGCTATTATAAAACTCTAGTTGAAAGGCTTGAAACATCTCAATGATTTTTTGGCTCAATGTTCGAGGTTTATTGTGCATCATACGGGCTACTTGCATGGTAATGGTAGAAGCCCCAATCGTTTTTTGATTGCTTAGATTAAACCATAAGGCACGAAAAATGGCAAAAGGGTTCACGCCAAAGTGTTGTTCAAAATGTTGGTCTTCATAGGCGAGTACGATGTTTTTAATATTTGAATTTAATGCCTCTTTTTTGATGGGCATACGTAAAAATCCATCCGAACTTAATTTAACGGCGATGAGGTGATGCTTATTGTCATAGATGAGGGTCGATTGGGGTTTGTTGAGTCGTGCAGTATTGAGAGGGAAAAGGTAGTTGAGTAGGATAAGTAGAACAATAAGGCTTAGAACAAAGTGTATGATTTTTTGTAGAAATTTCATTATTAATTGTTATCCAAAATTTTCATAATTGTATCTAAATTATATCTTAGGTAAAATAGAGAGAGATTGAAACAGTTTAAGCTAAAGAGAGAATATAAAAATATATATGTTTATAGTAGTAATTATTTCTGCTAAGATTATATTAAATGTTAAATAAGGTTATTTATGAATAGAATCGTCAAGTTAATGATATTGTTGGGAACAATGCTTTTTGCCAATGTGGGTGTGGTGAAAACTGTAGAGGGTAAAGCTGAAGTTAAACGAGCTAAAAAGCTTATTGTTTTAAAAGAGGGAAGTGAATTGGAGAATGGTGATATTATTTTTACCAAAGAGAAAAGCTCTTTAGGCATTATGTTTGATGATGGAACACGGATATCACTTGGGGCAAAAGCCATTTTTGTAATTAACCATTTTGTTGTAAAACCAAGTGAAAAAAAGTATGATGTGGATTTAAAGCTGAAAAAAGGAAAAGCTGTTTTCTCTTCAGGAAAAATTGGAAAGCTCTCACCTGAATCGGTTAAGTTTCGTATCCCTACAGGGGTTATTGGGATTCGTGGTACAAAATTCGCTGTGGAGGCAAAATAGTGGGTTTTAGACTTTTAGAGTTAATTTTAGTGATTATTGTAGCACAGACTATCTATGGGCTTAAGCCAAAAGTTGCTCCACCTTTAGAGGTAAAGAAAAAAACAACAGTTGTTTTACTGAACAATGGTAAAACACAAAATTCTGTTATGGTTTCAACGCAAAAGGGAAGTGCCAATCTTGATAAAATTGGAGCTTATGTCGATATGAAAGATAAGAAAAAAGCACCTCCTCCACCTAAAATAATGCCTGAGGCAGAGATTAAAAAACGTTTTGGTAAGGTATTGGCCGCGGCACCTCAAAAACCTGTCTCATTTCTACTCTATTTTAAGCCTCATGAAATGGCATTAACAACAGCGTCTCAAACCACGTTTAACCGTGCAATTGAGACAATAAAAACAAGATCTTTATCTATGGTAGATGTCATTGGGCATACCGATACCGTAGGGAGTAGTAAGCTGAATATTGATGTCTCTTTGAAACGTGCAAAGTATATTAAAAATATGCTAAGTTCACAAGATGTGAAGCTTTTAGCTTTAAACACAAAAGGTTTCGGAGAGGAGGATTTACTCGTCAAAACAGCCGATAATGTGAGTGAACCCTTGAACCGAAATGTTGAAATTTATATTAAATAGATGTTTAAACATATAATGAAGTGGATAGGAGCATTCATGCTTCTATTGGCAATCTATTTCTACTTTTATAACAGTGAATATTTACAAAAAAGTGATTATAAAATTTATGATTATATGATGCAGTTAAGTAATCAGGTTAAAAAAGAGAATGAGTTTTATACGGTTATTGTTAATATTGATGAAAAAAGTTTAGAAGTACTTGGACAGTGGCCATGGTCGAGGGTTATTAATGCCAATTTAGTCGATAATATTTCAGCGTTAAACCCTTCAGCTTTAGGGATAAACATACTCTTCCCCGAGGTTGATAGAATTTCCCCTTTAAATATACAAAATTTTTATAAGAATTTTTTTAATTTGGAAGTAGAGTTTAGAAACATACCCGAAGCACTCAAAGATAATGATGCCCTTTTTACACAGAGTATTCAACATGCCAATGCAACACTCTCTACTTATTTTTATGACAATGGGATGACCGCGAAACATTGTAACGCACTTCTCTATCATGAGAATATATTAAAAAGTAGAGAAACAAAATTTCAAGTGAACTCTCTATTATGTAATTATAATGCCTTACAAAAAAAGAGCCAAAATTTTGGTTTTGTAAATGCGTGGAAAGACAGTGATGGTATCTTTAGACGGATACCACTCTTTATGGAATATAAAGAGAAGATATTTCCCTCTTTTGCGTTAGCTACGATTATGAGTTTTGACCAAGAGCGATACCATGACCTCTCAACGGATAGTATTTTACTGAATTTTCCCGTCAGTAGACCTAAGATATTCTCTGCGATTGATATTTTAAAAGGGAGCGTTCCCCCTGAGGAGATTAGAGGGAAGATAGTTATTTTAGGAACATCACTTATTGGCTTAAACTCGACCTATAAAACGCCCACAGGGGTCGAGATTTCTAATAGTATGATTCATGCTTTAGCCATAGAAAACATGTTGGGCAATAATTTTTTACGACAAAATCCTATTTATCAAAAGATTAACTTGTTGATATCTTTTTTACTCTCATTATTTATCTTTTATCTCTTTAAGAAAAAAGCTTATTTAAAAATAGTTATTATTCTCGTGACAACTTTTATTATCAGTTTTATCTGGGCATTTGATAAGTATTTACACAACATATATGTTTCAATAGGGTATTTATGGGTAACATTGTTGGTGATATTTATGCTTATCTTTCTTTACCATTTGCGAGAGCGAAGTCGTGAACAACAGGAGCAAGAGGCCTTTTTGGTAAGACAGAGTAAACTCGCCTCCATGGGAGAGATGATTTCACTCATTGCCCACCAATGGCGACAACCCCTCTCGGCGATTAATGGTACAGTTTTGGCAATGGATATGGATTATCGTAAAAACAATCTGCAACCCAAGAGCTTTGATAATTATTTAAATGATATTGAGGAGATGACAAGTTATCTCTCACGAACCATTAATGATTTTACCGATTTCTTCTCAAAAAATAAAGAGGCACAAGTTTTTACCATGGCAACGCTACTACGACAAGCCAATCAGTTAACAGAACATGCCCTTAGCGATAAGGTGACGCTTACTTATGAGGCTAATGAACACATTAAAGTCAAAGGCTACCCCTCTGAACTCTTACAATCACTATTGGTTCTTCTAAACAATGCCATCTATATTTGTAAAGAGAAGATAGAAGAGATTGGTGAGGGGAGAATTCATATTGATGTTCAGGAGCATAGAAAGAGAGTGATTATTTCAGTTGAGGACAATGGAGGAGGGATTGCTAAAAAAGATATGAAAAAGCTATTTTCTCCTTATTTTACCACGAAGAGCAAACAAAATGGTACAGGTTTAGGTTTGTATATTTTAAAAATGATTGTGGAAGATAGCCTTGATGGAACAATCTCGGTACGCAATGGTAAAGAGGGGGCTATCTTTTCCATTGAGATACCTAAAAATATGGATTAAGAGAGCCACGCTTTTTGATGTTTGACAATATGGTCACCCACCCTAAAAGCATTGGCATAAATTGTCCAAGTATAGGTTACAGACCCTCCTGTGGGCATAAATGAGCCATCGGTAACAAAAAGGTTTATAACTTCATGGGCTTGACAGTACTTGTTTAACACCGAGCTTTTAGGGTCATCACCAAAACGACACCCTCCTGCTTGTAAATTGGAAGGAGGGTAGGCAGAGATGGAGGAGCTGACCTCTTTTGCCCCCATTTTCTTTAAAACTTTTTCAGCCTTTGTTGCTAAATATCGACCCACTTTGAGGTCGTGTTCATGGGCACCTATGCGTATGTTTGCCACAGGCACACCATAGCTGTCTTTGTACTTTTCATCAACTGATACAAAACAGTTGTCCGTAGGCAACCAGTCGTTAAAGACTTCAAATTTAAGCTGTTTCGTTTTGTTAATTTTATGAAAAATGTTATCTTGCAACTCTTTCCCCCAAGTTAATTTTCCATTTTTAAAACGCTGTGAAGTGGCTTTGGTCATGGGGTTGGCATGTTCAAATAAAAAATCTACAATCCCCCCTTTTACCTCCTTGCCATTTTCTTCATAAAAGTACCAATCACAAAGGCTTCGATTGACAAATTTCCCCTCTACCATCAGCTCTTTGAGGGCGATGTTCTCTTCATCAAACTCTCCAGAGCCTACGCCTCCTGCTGAAAAGAGGAGGTTTTTTCCCACTTGCCCCGCGTTGTTTGCCAAACCATTGGGAAAGTTTTTAGATTTTGAATTTAAAAGCAGACGCGAACTCTCTACGGCTTGACCAGCTACAATGAAGAGTTTGGCTTTGATGCTTTTCTCTTCTTTGCTTTTAGTATCGACATAAATAGCTTCAACAACTTTACTATCTTTTTCCACTAACTTCTTCACAAAAGCATGGGTAATGATGGTGAGATTTTTTTTGTGAAGCATCGGTTGAAGCAGTGAAGCCCTAGCACTCCCTTTTGCCCCAGAGGAGCAACCGTAAGAGCCACAATAGTTAGAGTAGTAACAGTTAGCACGTTTGCCTTTGGCTTGTGACAAAATGGCACGAGGGGTTTTGTAGGGAACATAGCCTAATGTTTGACAAGCTTTATCAATTTTAGCTGAAATAGGGTGTTCCTCCAAAGCAGGAAAAGGAAAATCTTTGGTACTTCTT
>JALSHP010000033.1 GCA_026982175.1 Campylobacteraceae bacterium | reverse complement strand
GCGTGAGCTTTATGCTAAGTTTAATCTCTACCCTTTAGTCGGAGGCTCAACAGGTCCTCAAATGGGTGGTTGGTTTAAAAAAGAGATTAACACTCTAAGCGACCTCAAAGGGCTAAAGATGCGAATCCCTGGACTTGGAGGAGAGGTGATGAAAAAGCTAGGGGTAAACCCTGTACTCTTACCAGCAGGTGAGATTTATACTTCACTAGAGCGTGGCACAATTGATGCGACCGAATGGGTCGGTCCTGCCCTCGACCGAATGATGGGCTTTGATAAGGCTGCTCATTATTACTATACGGGTTGGCATGAGCCTGGTTCTATTTTGGAGATTACGTTTAACAAAAATCGTTGGGAGAAGCTAAGTAGTGAGCATCAAGCCATTATTACTTCAGCTTCTGAAGAGATGACAGGCACTATGATTCAAGAGTTTCGTTACAAAAATGCCAAAGCTTTAGCCTCTATGCCTAAAAATGTACAGATTAAAACCTTTCCAAAAGATATGATGGACGCAGCTAAAATTGCATTAAACGAAGTACTAGAAGAAGCGTCTAAAACAAATAAAGATTTTCAACGTGTTTTAGAGAGCTATCAAGAATTTACCAAACTCAATATGCCGTGGGATGAAATTAGCACCAAAAACTTCTTAAACATAAGAAGCTAATGCTATAATAATTAATAACAAAGGATTTAACTTATGAAAAAAAATTTAATGAAAAAAACAATTTTAATGCTTTTAGCCACTTCAAGCATCTATGCAGGAGGAGCTTTTTCTGTAGGAACTAAAAATATTCGTATTATCGCTAGTACTGACAACAGTTTTGGAGAGACTTACACCGTCTTAGGCGTTAATGCCAACTACTTTGTCATTGACAACCTTTCAGTAGGAGCAACCTACCTCTCCTATTTAGGAGGAACACCAAGCATCAACCAAATTACTGTGCCTGTCACCTATCATGTGGCTTTAGAGGGGATGCCTTTTGTCCCTTATATTGGTGCATTTTACAGTAAAGCTTTCATTGAAGCCCCTTATGAAGATTATGATGTTTATGGAGGACGTATTGGAGCGAGTATGCGAACTTCTGCAAACTCTTATGTCTCATTTGGATGGGTGCAAGAGCTTGGTAGCACATCAAACGACATTAGTAAACGTGGATACCCAGAGGTTTCTGGTGGTATCTCTTTCTAAACTCCTATATTAAAACTACCACGGCTTCTCTTCAGCTATGTACCCCTCATTAATGAGGTCATACGCCTTTGAAGAGAGTTGCCGTTTGGGCTTACCTTTCGTTTCTACTTTCAGCACTTGAATGGTTGAACTTTTAGACTTTTTACTACTTGTTCCCCCTGAAGCACCTTGTGCCTTCTCTTTTGATTGAACAGACTTCACCTCTTTGCTCTCTTCCTTGTCACTTTGGGTTTTGGACTTTTGAGCTGAAGAAGGATTGGTGTAGCCCACTTTAGCCCCCTCCTCTTTAAGTTGCGTTAAGACAATTTTTAAATTGTGCAAAACATCTTCATCTTCCCCTAACTGCAAGGCTTGAACATAGTACTCTTTTGCTCTCTTTGCATAGGAGAGTTTAGCCTCACAATTTCCAAGTTCATACAAAAGTTGCTGTTTCACGGCTCTGTCTGAACTTTTAATCCCTTTTAAAATGCTCTTAGCCTCCTGATAGCGTTCCTCTTTGTAGAAGATATGTGCCAACAAAAGTTCAGCTTCTAAGCCTCTCTTCTCAACTTTATAAAGAGCTTTTTGAGCCTTTTTAAAAGCGTTTTTTTCATAGTATTCATACGCTTCATAGAGATAATAGCCATCTAAAATACTTCCACTACCCTCTGCCATAGCTACCTTTGCTACACCCTCACCCCAATGCTCTTTACTTATCAACTCTTCAGCTTGAACATTGAGACCCAAAAGGAGCAAAAAGGCTAAGAGCTTTTTTGAAAATCTAGTCGATGAGAGAAAAAAGAGTAAAATGGCTAAAGACAAAGGCACAAACCCCAATTCAAAGTAATCCCTATGCTCTTTGCTTAATGCCTCATTTAAAATCTTCTCTCTATCTAACCAATCTTCTATGCTAGAAACACTCTGCTCAACACTCGAAAAAGCAACAAACTCCCCTCCACTCGCATAGGCTAAATCTCTTAGTGAACCATTGAGTTTAGAGACAACAATCTCTCCTTTTTCATTCTCCAAAAGTGAGCCATCGCTTTTTTTTAGGCTACTCCCCTCTTGCGTTGCCATTGCAATTACTAAAACTTTAATCTTTTCTCGTTGCACCAAATCCATCAGCTCTTCTTCTAAAACCTCATCGCCACCATCGGTAAAGAGTATCACTTTTTTCGCTTCATCTTTAAACTTTGCCACCTTTTCAAAAAGCTTCTGCAAGTCTGTCCCTTTGGTCAAGATGTAATCACTGTTAATGTTACTCAATGCCACCAAAAGTAGCTCATAGTCGCTTGTGGGAGGAGAGAGCAGTAGCGGATTCGAGGTAAAACCAATAAGTGCTATCTGCTCTTGACGATTTAATGCTAAAAACTTCTTGATGCTCTGCAAACTCGCCTTAGCTCGGGTGGGTTGAATGTCATTGGCATTCATAGAGACAGACAAATCAAGGGCAATCACCACCGAATGAGCATAGAGTTTTTGGGTGCTTAAATGTTTAGGCAAAACAGGACGAGCCAAACTCACAATGAGCAGTGCCAACACAAGCCAACGTAAATTTTGAGCAAAATTTTGCTTCTCTTCTCTCTTCATTAAGTAGACTACCAAAGGCATTAGTAACCATAGAAGTGAGGCGTATAAAAATGAAATATCTAAAAAGCTCATGCCCTCACCTCATCTCTAAAGAGCAGTAAGCCTAAAAGCAAAGAAGCCAACAAAAGAAAATAGATATTCAAGCTCTCTTTGTTTAAGTACCCCTCTGAACGAATAGGGCTAGGTTCTAGTGCTTCAAGTTGCTCATAGACATTTTTTAAGGCTTTAGCATTTTGACAAAAAAAACTTTTTGCCCCTGTCTCTTTGGCAATTGTTATTAAAAGTGTCACATCATAATCTGTTTTTTTTCCTATGCCAATGGTATAGACTTTTACCCCTTGATTTTGAGCCATACGCACGGCTTCCCTGGGCGAATTTTTTCCTGCATTGTGTACCCCATCGGTTAAGAGTATCAAGACTTTAGATTTCGCCTCACCATGCTTCAACGTTGCCAATCCTTGTACCAACGCATCGCCAATAGCCGTACTTGTTCCTGCAATGCCCACATCGCTCATGAGTTCAAACATCTCATTAAGTGCTTTTAAATCGTAGGTCAAAGGTGAAGCGGTAAATGCAAATGTGCCAAAGACGACCAAACCAACATTATCATCAGCTCTATTATCTATGAAATCTTTAGCGAGTGCCACCGAAATATCATATTTACTTTGACTTCTATCTTCCTCATTAAACCCACGCTCCCCCATCGACCCACTGGTATCGAGTAGCAAAACCAAGTCACGCCCTTTTTTGGCAAAACTTGCCTTTGCCCCATAAGTAAAAGGTGAAGCCAATGCTAACACCAAAAGAGTATAGATAAGCATCAAGTAAAAGAGTTGATTGTCCCAAAAAAATCTCTGCTTAGGCAACCACTCCTCTTTGGGAAAATAGACGCTTTTTATCTTTGTTCGACACCAAACAAAACAGGGTAAAAGAGCCAACAATAACAAGGCATAAGGGTAAGCAAAAGCAAAATTCACGATAGCATCTCTCCACGCTCATAAAGCCATCGCTTATCCACTTTTAAAAAGCGACTCTTCTCTATCATCTCCCCAGAAGAAAGTAAGGCTTTAAAAGTCACAAAAGACTCCTCTGCACCCTCGATAAATTCCAAAATCTCTAAGCCCAAAAAATCAGTTGTTTTTGTAAACGAATCAATGCTCTGCTTCCAAGCTTTCACCTCACTTGAAAAATCAGCATTGTTCTCATGGGTTGTTTTGACAATATAGTTAGCATCTCCCACAGCATAAGCACTATAACGTGATTTCATCAGCAAAAGAGCCGTTTTAGGGTTCGCCCCCTTATGGTAAACTTGACAACATTTTTTGTATTTCTGTTTTGAACCACAAGGGCATGAGGTATTTGGGCTTGTTTTTTTCATAAAGTATTATAGCTATATTTTAAAACTATTTCTATTTAGCTTCAAGCCACCATTAAGGGAATAAACTTACTCTTCAATTCTATCAATAATAGGCTTTAAAAGCTTCACATCAATATTCTCTTTTTTAGTCTTAGAAAAAATAGTCAAAAGATAAATCCTATCATTTTCCAATCGTACATAATAGATAACCCGATAGCCTCCACTCTTCCCACCAATATCGCTGTTTTTAACACGAATTTTATAAAGGTTATTTCCTAAATCTATTCCTATATCATAAGATTCTTCTAGTTTTTCAATGAGTTCAAATATATCATTTTTAATAGAGCGATATTTTTTAAATAGTTTTTTAACATCTTTTTGAAATTCTTCAACAACCCTTACTTCATAGCTCATTTAAAAAATCTTTGGCATTCATCGATTTTATCTCTCCACTCTCTTGTTTTTCAACATCTGCTAAAGCCAGTTGTAATTTTTTAGTTAAACTCTCTACATCATTATCTGGTAGTTTAACTTCAAAAGGTAGTCCTCTATGACTTACTATCATTTTAGTAAAAATATTAACTGCTTCAGAAAAATTCATGCCCATCTCTTCTAAAATCTTTTTAGCATCGTGTAATGATGTTTGGTCAATACGTAATGACGTTTGTACTTTTACTGTCATGCTCTATCCTTTAAATTATCATTAAAGAGTATATCATATTTTCATTGCATATACATTGAAAACCTTTTAAACCCCTACCCACACTTTCCAGGTGCACATTTCATTCCCCCACATTTTCCACTTTTGGGTGACTCTCTCATCTCATCCATCATCTCTTGCATGGCGTTAGGGTGTGCCACAAAGTTGTAACCTTTATAGATGGTAAAAATACCATACGCCACCACCAAAAGGGCGGCGAGTTTCATCATGCCACCTCTTAGGCTTCCCTTTTGTAGAAACTTGGTCATAAAGCCCAACATAAAAAGAGCAGGAATGGTTGCGAGTCCAAAAGAAGCCATCACCACTGCCCCCCACAAAGGTGAAGCCGTACTTGCCGCCATAATGGCAAAAGAGTAAACCAAGCCACAAGGGATGATGCCGTTAAGTAAGCCCAAAAGATAAAAAGAACCCAAAGATTTAGAAGACAAAAGGGCTTTAAAAGTTTTTTGATACCATGCATACTTAGACAAAGAAACCTCTAGCCTGTTTAAAAAGTTTAATTTCCCCAACAACGACAACCCTGCTAAAAGCATCAGCAGACCTGTCAAAAGAAACAAAACCCCTTTGGTCGTAGGCGTAAAAGCAAGGGCTTGAGCTAAAAGACCAAACAACGCCCCAATGAGTGCATAAGTAGTCACTCGCCCAAAGTTATAAGCCAAATGAGAGAGGGTCTGTTGTGTGGTAGAGCTTTTCGCGTCCACTTTAGAGGAGCTATACGCCACCACAATCCCCCCACACATCCCAAGGCAATGTCCGAAGCTTCCTAGAAAGGCTGTGGTGATGATTAATATTAGATCTATGTTTTGCATGAACTAATGATAGTCGATTTTTGTTAAATTTATATTAATAAAAATTATATCCCTCGTCAAAACCAAATCCATCAAGTAAAAAGTCCGAAACGGCGTAGGTCGGTTTCCCCTGTTATTTTATGCAATTTTGTTTTTGACGAGTAAATAGACTTCAAAGAGAAAT
>JALSHP010000032.1 GCA_026982175.1 Campylobacteraceae bacterium | reverse complement strand
TGACCACAGAAGCTCGTCAAACTTATTCTATTGAAGAGTTTTTAGCTGAACTTTCAGCTGGGAAGTTTAAAGTGCAACAGTTAACAGATTAAGTCACGCTTTAAATCACTTTTTAAGTCACTTTTTTGGTGACTTAGTGACTCAATATCATCCCCTTATAAAAAATCAAGTATAATTCCCACATTATTTAACGCTAGGAGACAGAATGGCAAAAGTAGGTATTTTAGGTAGTACAGGGCGTGTTGGTGAACACCTTATTCATAATGTACAAGAGACAGAGGGGTTAGAATTATCGGTAGTGCATGTTTTTTCTGAACTTAAAACAACACTTCCAGAGACTACACTTGTGACCAATGACATGAAAACACTTTTAAAGAACTGTGACGTGGTCATTGATTTTTCTGCTCCTGAAGCGACCCAAGCATTGTTTGAAGCTGCGTTAGAAAATCCTACCCCTTTGGTAGTAGCAACCACAGGTTTTACCGAACATCAAAAAAACCTCATGGCTGAAGTAGCTGAAAATATGCCTGTGCTATATGCATCAAATATGTCCGCAGGAATTGCACTGCTTAAACAACTTGTAGAGCAAGTAGCTGCGACACTTAAAGATTTTGATATTGAGATTGTAGAGCAACACCATCGCCATAAAGTAGATTCTCCCTCTGGTACGGCACTTACTTTGGGTGAGTTTGCTGCAAAGGGTAGGGGCTTAGATTTGGACGCTGTTCGTATCTCTGGGCGAGATGGTCAGATAGGGGCTAGAACCAAAGATGAAATCGCTGTGATGGCACTGCGTGGAGGTGATATTGTGGGTCGTCATACCGTTGGTTTTTACAATGATGGTGAGTATTTAGAATTAAATCACACTGCAACCAATCGACAGACTTTCTCTAAAGGGGCAATTCGAGCAGCTTCTTGGTTGGTCAATCAAGAAGCAGGAATGTACAGTATTAACGACTGTCTAGGAATATAATATGTGTGCAGTAGTTGGCGTTTTTGGCGTAGAGAATGCATCTCAATTGGCGTATTATGCCTTGTTTGCCATGCAACATCGTGGGCAAGAGTCCACAGGTATCTCTTCAGCTGATGGAGAGCGAATACACCTTATTAAAAAGCGTGGGTTGGTTACAGAAGTGTTTCATAAAGGACGTTTGGAACTGCTTGAGGGGTCATGTGCCATTGGACATAATCGTTACTCAACAGCAGGAAAAGACTCTGTACTTGATGCTCAGCCTGTCTTTGCTAAGTACAAATTGGGCGAAATATCTGTTGCACATAATGGAAATCTAAGTAATAAATTTGAAGTACGTGATAGACTCATTGAAAAAGGGGCGATTTTTCAGACAGGTATGGACACAGAGAACATTGTTCACCTTATTGCTAAGAGTTCTCAGGAGAAGTTAAAAGACCGTATTAAAGATATGCTTACTAAAATTGAGGGGGCATATTGTCTCATTATCCAAAGTCGTAGTAAAATGTTTGTAGTACGTGACCGTTTTGGTATTCGCCCTTTGAGTTTAGGAAAGCTTAAAAATGGTGGTTACATTGTCGCAAGTGAAACCTGTGCTTTTGACTTAGTAGGTGCAGAGTTTGTACGTGATGTCAAACCAGGAGAGATGCTTACTTTTCACAAAAACAAAGAGCCAAAATCGGAGATGATATTTGAATCCGACCCACACCCTTGTGCTTTTGAGTACATCTATTTTGCACGACCAGACTCCATTATAGGAGGAAAAACTGTTTACAATATGCGTTTAGAGATGGGTAAACAGTTAGCCAAAGAGACCCCTGCTAAGATTGACCTAGTCTTACCTGTGCCAGACTCAGGCGTAGCCGCTGCCAAAGGCTATGCCGATGGCATGGGTGTGCCATTTGAGATGGGCATTGTGCGTAACCACTATGTAGGACGTACCTTCATTGAGCCTACCCAAGAGATACGTGACTTAAAAGTAAAACTAAAACTCTCCCCTATTAAAGACATGATAAAAGGAAAAAGCGTTGCCATTGTCGATGACTCTTTGGTACGTGGAACAACCTCACTTCAAATCGTGCGAATGCTCAAAGAAGCAGGAGCTTCTGAAGTTCACATGCGAATAGCCTCCCCAGAGATTAAGTTTCCATGTCGTTACGGCATCGACACAGCCTCAAAAGATGAACTCATCTCTGCGTACAAAAGCGTAGAAGAGGTTTGTGAGTACATCGGTGCTGATTCTCTTGGATTTTTGTCAATTGACGGGCTAAAAGCCTCTTTAGGAGATGACACCAACTACTCATTGGTCTCTTTTGATGGTAACTACTTTGCAGGAGGCAATGAAGAGACTGCTGGGTGTAGTAGTTACGCTTAAAAATTCACAACACCTGTAAGGGTGTTGATGAGCATAGCGTTCTTTTGGGAGTATAAATTCATGACACGTCCCCTATTTTCCAAGCTTAGATTTATGAGCAGACCACAAGTTTAATATTTATGGGATTAACTTTTTTATTCTTCCTATAAAGTTTTGTTCTCTATCACTGATATTCTCGTTATTTAAAGATGACAGCTCTAACCCATCTACTAAAAACTTGGTTTTATTATTTTCAAACCAGCTCTCTGCATAACAAACATTTTCGTTAAACTTACCCTCCATAGGATACAACAAACCTCCTGCTATCACTTCATAGCCACTGTTTTGATAATAGCTCATATAGGTGTTAATTTGAAAGAAATCATTTCTATCTAAGTCTCCACCATTTTGGTATCGGTTTTTAAAGGTCATTTTTTTATATTTGGTATCAAAGACTAAAATTTTATTCTCTTTTTGCATGACTATATCAGGGATGATTTTTCTAGCAAAAAACTGTTTTTCATAGAGTTCTATTTTAGGGCTGTTTATTTGCCATTCATTAAACTCTTTTTGCAATAGCTTTGTCACATATATCTCAAAAAGTTCAGCTACATTGATGAGAAATCCAAAGGTTTGCTCTTTACCACTCTCTTTTTGCTCCAAGTTACTACCGTCTATAATATACTTCGCATATTTCAATACTTTTTTATAGGGTGCAAATATAGGATTCTGTAGAGCCTTAGCATTCATCGCTTTTTGTAGGGTTTGGTTCGATACATAGTTTTGGCTTCGTTGCTGTTTAAGATGTGTTTTTATATGGCTTATATTTTTAGTATTAAAGCCATTAGTCTCTATGGTATTTACTGCTTTGTGAAGTACATTTATTATCTCTTGCACCTCTCTTTGCTCTCTACTGACCGATGATATTTTACCTTTAAAAGGTATATCATTTTTGATAAATTTATTGATGTCTATAGTACCCTTTAGCTTTATATCATGATGTTGGATGCTTTGGTATGACTTGGGCATTCCTAACAAAAAAGCTTTTTCTAAATTCTGCACAAACATATAGTAGATGATAAACTTAGAAATATCTAGCTCTTTGTTGCTCTTGTCTCCTGCTATATCTACATCATCTAAGTAGACATCATTTGCAAAGTTAAGCATACGCTTTAAAAAATATTGACTAAAACGAGACTTTATCTCTACTTTGAGTTTGTCTATGTAAAATGACCCTACATAGTTACCTGTTTGGGCTATGTAGTTACCTTCACTATTTTTCGTAATAGAGATAATTAAGTCATCTTCACTATTTTTTAAGGCTTGTTTATCTTGGTCTTTAAAAAAAGAGAAGAATGTGTTATTTTTTGATTTAGACAAATAATCCTTGAACGTAAACTCAAATCTATCACCAATAATCTTTTGTTGATTTTTGTTTATTTTTCCAATATTACAATAGTATTTATCAGTATCATTACCAAATGAAAAATAGTTGTCAACTGTTTGTATCATAAACTATTTCTTTCCTGTAAATATATCTCTCATCTCTTTTAATTTCGTCTCAAGCTCTTTTCCTGATGGGTACTCAGCTCTTAGATATTCTGTGACTAAGGGCCCAATTTCAAAATCAAATAGATTCTCATAAGCACTTTTAGATATTTTACTTCCATGTACTTTGATTTTCATAAAGTAAGTATGTCCCAATTCATAAGAGCTTCCTAGATTTAGGGTTTCATTTATATATTGATTTAGTAATACACATCTACCTTTTTTTTCATCCAAATACTCTACTAAAGCATCCTCCTGAATGTCTTTTGCCAATAGGTGCTCTGTGACCACATCATAGTTACACCCTTTATGTACCCATTTAAATCTCCGTCTAAGTGCCAAATCAAAGCTATCGATACTTCTATCTATATCATTCATTGTTCCTAAAAAGTATATATTTTGAGGAATACCAAAATAAAGTTCATCTTCTATTTTTACAATAGCATGTTCATCTTCCCATAGTGGTGAGTTTTGTGTTTTAATGAGTTCACCTTTCAACTTACTATCTTCAAACCTCAACCTTTTATCTTCTTCTAAACAAAGTAATAACTCTCCAAAAACACGAGATAGTTCAGCTCTATTTATCTCATCTGCTATAAAATAAAATTGTTTTGGAGAAGTGTTATTATTTTTTGCTTTTTCAAGCTCCTTATATGCTTCAATACACATTTCTTTAAATATACCATTTACAAGCTCTAGCTGTATACCATTTGTTGTCGCCTTTACGGGCTTTATTCCATCTATGAAATCTTCATAATTATAAGAGGGGTGAAACTGCACTACCTTGTAATATTTTGTAGGACAAGTGCCATCTTGTGCTTGTGCTTTTCTTTTTACCAACTCTAAAATTTCATAGGTTTTCCCTGTACCAGGAGCACCATAATAGATAACATTTTTTGCAGGTAAAACTGTTGGATTCCATTGTTCTAATATATAATCTTGATAGAAAAAATGGGTATTTTTATTCTTATCATTTTCTAATTTTTTTCTAATACAATGTAGCTTATAATCAATTTCTGGTTCAAATTTAGTATCACATTCTTTGCCATCTTCAATTAAATTTTCAAAAGCACTTACTATAGATTCCTTATGCTTCATACTTACAATCGCCTCATAATTCTTTGGTTCAAGAAAATGTAAGAGCGCGTGAAAAATGGATGCAGATTTAGTATGACTATCTTCTGAATTTTCTGTAGTAATTGTTGCTTGACCTGTGCTATCGTCGCCAAGTAAACATTCAATATAATTTGTTTTTGGGTCAGCTTTGACAAGCTTCTCTAAAAACCTTATAACAAAAGCTATCTCAAAAGGCTTATTGGTATTATAGTAAGTTCCTGTTGAAGCAATTCCTTTTATCTTATCATTAAAATATGGGTTATTATCTAAGGTGATTTTTTCTAGTTCACTATTTAGCTTTAAAATTTCTTGAACACTTGCTATGGTACTTGAGATCTTTGCATTAGAAGGTACAAGTCGCCACAACCAAACAATATGTGCCAATACTTCAATAGCATTTTTTTGAATGGTTTCTTTATCCTCCTCAGTAGTTATACTTTCATCAAATTTTGGCTTAGAGTTGTTATCACCAATCAATTGCATTTTAATCTTATCTATAAAACTATTATCACCACCTAAACCCTTATTCACAAAATTGTCAATTAGAAATTGAATACTCTCTTGATTTAAAATTTCACTATCACTAAAAATAGATTTTTTATTATTTAAAAATCTTTCCCTAAAACATTCAAAAGCCGTTTTATAATCCGTTATCGTAGCACAGTTACTCATCTCACACTCTCCTTCAATTTATCTAACACTTTCACCATTGTCAATTCTACGAGGCATTGAATATTTACCACTTGTAACAATCTTAGACCCCTGAAATTTTCTACTTAAAAATTCACAACACCTGTAAGGGTGTTGATGAGCATACTTTTCTTCTTGACATTACTTAGCTCTTTTCCTGGGCTAGTTGTGGTAATAATGGCTCTACCCATC
>JALSHP010000031.1 GCA_026982175.1 Campylobacteraceae bacterium | reverse complement strand
TAAAGATGATGGAAGAGGCAAAAAAACGTGACCACCGAAAGATTGGTGCAGAGATGGAACTCTTTATGTTTGATGAAGAGAGTGGTGCAGGACTACCATTTTGGATGCCAAAAGGCTCACGTTTACGCTACAAGTTAGAAAATATTTTACACAAAGCCCACCGAAGACGAGGCTATGAGCCTGTGCGTGGTCCAGAGATTTTAAAAGCCGATATGTGGCGAACCTCTGGACACTACGCTTGTTATGGTGAAAACATGTACCTTACTACCATTGACGAGCAAGAATATGGGGTAAAACCTATGAACTGTATTGGACATATTCAAATCTTTAAACAGAGTGGGAAATCTTACCGTGATTTACCTGTAAAATATTATGAGTATGGGGTGGTTCACCGTCATGAGAAGTCAGGAGCCTTACATGGTCTTCTAAGAGTACGTGAGTTTACCCAAGATGATGCTCATATTTTCTGTACACCAGAACAGATTGCAGGAGAGGTTATTGAGATTGTTGAATTTGTTGATTCAGTCATGAAACTCTTTGGCTTTGAATACAGCATGGAAGTGGCAACCAAACCAGAAAAAGCCATTGGAGAAGATGCCGTTTGGGACTTAGCAACCCAAGGACTTAAAGATGCACTCAATGAAAATAACTTGCCTTTCACCATTGATGAAGGTGGTGGAGCATTTTATGGACCAAAAATTGACATTAAAATCACCGATGCCATTGGACGTAAATGGCAATGTGGTACGGTTCAAGTAGACTTCAACCTACCAGAGCGTTTTGGAGCTGAATATGTGGGTGAAGACAATGAACGTCACACGCCTGTGATGATTCACCGAGCCATTTTGGGTTCATTTGAGCGTTTCATTGGTATTTTAACTGAACATTATGCAGGAGAGTTCCCACTCTTCTTAGCCCCAACACAAGTGATATTTGTTCCTATTTCAGACACACATGTAAGCTATGCCAAAGAGCTAAAAGCCCAACTTATTGACCTTGAAGTCGATTGTGAAATCTTTGATAAAAACGATTCCCTCAACAAAAGAGTACGAAATGCAGAGAAGCAAAGAGTCCCTTATGTGGTCATTGTAGGGGACGAAGAGGTTAAAAATAAGAGTGTTGCCATTAGAAATAGACGCACAAAAGAGCAATATAACCTTTCTTTTGATGAATTTATGGTAGAATTAAGTCAACAACTAAATGAAGGTAAGATTTGAGTAGACATCATAAAAATAACAACCGAGGCAGAAAAAAACCTGACGACACCATAATGAACGATAAAATTCGTGCAAGAGAACTCCGTGTTCTTGGTGATGAGGGCGAACAGATGGGTATTTTATCTCGCGATGAAGCGATGCAAATTGCTGATGATAAAGGGCTAGACTTAGTACTGGTTTCACCCGATGCAAACCCACCTGTGGCCAAAATAATGGACTACGGTAAGTTTAAGTATGAGCAAGAAAAGAAGAAAAAAGAAGCCAGAAAAAACCAAAAGACCATTGATGTCAAAGAGGTAAAGTTCTCTTGTAAAATCGCTGATGGGGACATTGCGTACAAAGTAAAACATGCCATTGAGTTTTTAGAAGCTGGAAAACATGTGAAACTAAGAGTCTTTTTACGTGGTAGAGAGATGGCAAACCCAGAATGGGGTGTCGATGTACTTAACCGTGTATGGCCAATGCTTGAAGAAGTGGGTGTTTTAGAGCAAGATGCAAAACGTGATGGTCGTTATGTCAACATGTATGTTACACCTAAAAATGCTCCAAAAAAATAATAAATAAGGCTCATAAAAATATGAGCCTCTTTTAAAATAATATATCTATAACTTAGGGAACAATCACCACAACCGTACCATCGGTTGTTTGTTCCCACACTTCGTCTATGTCATCATTTGCCATAGCAATACACCCTTGCGTCCAATCAAGCAAAACATTCATCCAATCTCCATAAGGTGAGAGCGACCAAGCAGGTGGTGTACCATGTATCATAATCATCCCCCCTGCATTTTGACCCAAGGCTTTTGCCTCTGCTTTATCGGCTTCATTGGGGTAGGAGATATGCAGTGACTTATAATAGTCATCAGAATCTTGTCGATAGTCGAGTCGATATGCCCCTTCAGGAGTTTTCATGTCACCCTCAACCTTTTTATCACCCTCTGGAATTGAGCCTAATGTTACATGATATTTATTGAAAATGTCACCATTGGAAGAGAGGTACAACATGCGTGTTGATTTTTTTATAATTACTTTATCAGCTATGCCAATAACATCAGCAAAAAGAGAGGAAAATCCTAAACTCACCATTAAAACCATACGTAAAATCAAAGATACTCCTTAAGATTTAATTAAAATATCCTTTACTTTATCACACTCTCTCTGAAGTGCATTTAAATCTTTTTGGTTATCAATCAGATAGGTGGCTTTTTCTCGCTTTTTGTCAATATTCATCTGTGAATCTATTCTTCTTTGTGCCTCTATGTTAGATGTCCCATCACGCTCCATAAGTCGTTTTAGTTGTAAAGATTGAGGAACATAAACCACAATACTCTTCTCAATGGGGTAACGATTTGTCTCAAAAAAGAGGGGAATATCAACCAAATAAGCTTTACCTTTTTCATCTAAGATATTGGATTGTCGCTCAATTTCAGCAAAAATAAGTGGATGTAATAGGCTTTCTAAGCGTAACTTTTCTTGCTTATCGGCAAAGATTAATGCACCTAACTTTTTACGAACAACTTTTTTGTTTTCAACATATTTTTCACCAAAAAGTTCAGCAATCTTTTCATGTTGTAAATCAAGCATCTCATGGGCTACTTTATCGGCATCTATAATCTCAAAGCCATACCCCTTAAAGATAGTAGCAACGGTACTTTTTCCTGTGGCAATGCCTCCTGTGAGTGCTATAGCGTGTTTAAATGACATCTTAAAAAATCTTCTCCACCATTAACTGCAAGGTCACACGGTTGTTGAAATGGTTCTCATTGATGCCATAAACAACCGAGATAACTTGCCCCACATGAAACACCTCTTTGGTTTTAAAAAGTACGGCTTGTTGGGTTTTACCCTCTTGTGAAAAGGTAAAACGCCGATGCTCTTTCTCTTTGCCCATATCAGCCACATCTTCAATGATAACGTTACTACTTATAAACTTCACCCTTGGATTGCCTTGACCATAAGGCTCAAAAGCTTTCAACTTATTCACTAAATCAAAATCTATATGTGAAAAACTAAGTTCTCCCAAAATATCAGGGTCAAGTAACTGCTCTTCATAGTACTCTTTTTGGTACTCTTTTTGAATTTGAATTTTAAATGCTTCCAAATTCTCTTCCTCTAAACTCAAACCAATGGCAGCTTCATGACCTCCAAATTTTTTCAAAAGAGGGCGACAAGCTGTGGTGATTTTAAAAAGATTACAAACGTGAAAACTGCGTCCCGAACCTTTTAACTCCCCATTTTCACTGCGTGTTAATACAATACAAGGCTTCTCAAAACGTCGCCCAACCCTTGCAGCTACAATGCCCACAACCCCCTCGTGCCAGTTTTCACCCACTACCACAATGACATCATCATTAAGTTCTACTTGTTGCATCGCTTCATCGGTGATTTGTTGCTCAATCTTTTTACGATTTTCATTAAAATCTTTAAGCCTGTCTAAACGTACCCTAGCATCATAGATATTAGAACTCAAAAGAAACTCAACTGACCAAGAAGCATCGTCCATGCGTCCTGCTGAATTTAACACAGGAGCAATTTGAAAGCCAATATCTTCAGCATTGAGTAGCACTTTGTCGAGTTTCTCCATAAACGCTTTAATCGCAGGTAAAGTAGAACGATTTAAAAGTTGTAGTCCTGCTTTGACCATCGCACGGTTAATGTGTTGCAGAGGCATCATATCAGCAATGATAGCAATGCTCACCAAGCCTAGGTATGACTTAACATCTACATTGGCGTTTAATGCCTTATTAAGAGCTGCTATGAGGTACCACGCAATCTGTGCACCACATACTTCTTGGTAAGGAAAAGGGCAATCTTCTTGTTTTTGGTCAATAATCGCATACGCCGTAGGAGTTTGAGCAGGAACAATGTGATGATCGGTGATGATTAAATCAATGCCCATCGCTTCACACATCTTAGAAGCTTCCACAGCAGCAATGCCATTATCTACTGTGAAAACCAAATCAAAACCCTCAACGCGTGGCATCAAATTAGGTGACAAGCCGTAACCATCTCTAAATCGGTTAGGAATTATCCACTCCAACTCTACCCCAATGTCTCTAAAAAACATTGCCATGAGTGTGGTAGAGGTCACACCATCAACATCATAATCGCCAATGAGCATTATCTTTTCACCTGTGTGAATGGCTTTAACCATTCGTGCTACAGCTCTGTCCATATCTTTAAACTGTGAGGGTTTAGGCAAATTGGCTAAAGAGAGATGCCCCTCTTTTAAAAAGCGTCGTTGGAGTTGCTGTTCTATCTGTTGAGGGGTTATTTTGGGATAGGGCATGATTTGTCCTTAGTTTATATAGTCTAAGAGTATATAAACTGTAGGGTGTCAATTTATTGCACCATTCAAATCTACAATGAAGATACTCTATTCTTTATTTCTTCAATACAAGGTGCAATAAATTGACACCCTACGCATAAAGATTATTTATTTAATGCACTCTTCACAAATGCCAAAATCGAAGGATTTGGATTTTGCAGACGTGAAGTAAACTCTGGGTGAAACTGTACGCCTAAGAACCAAGGGTGGTCTTGGACTTCAACAGCTTCAATGAGTCCATCGGATTCTCCTGTAATTGCCATGCCTTTGGCTTCTAAATCGGCTCGGTATTTAGGATTGGCTTCATATCGGTGTCGGTGACGCTCAAAGATGGTCGATGCCCCATAGGCTTCACGTAGGTTTGAGCCTTCTTTGGTGTTACACTCATATTCACCCAAACGCATCGTTCCCCCCATAGGAGAGGTGGAGGTACGCACTTGTCGTGAACCTGACGCATCAATAAACTCATCAATCAAAAAGATAATAGGGTCTTTAGTATCTTTGTCAAACTCTACTGAAGTGGCATCTTTTAAGCCCAATACATTACGTGAAAACTCTACCATAGCGAGTTGCATTCCCAAACAGATGCCTAGAAATGGAATCTTCTCTTCACGTGCATACTTAATGGCTTCAATTTTACCCTCAACCCCACGCTCTCCAAAACCACCTGCGACTAAAATTCCATCACAATCTATGAGGTATTTTTTTGCTCCATTGTTTTCGATTTTTTCAGAATCAACCCATTTAATCTCTACATTGGCATCTAAGTTTGCCCCTGCGTGAATAAGTGCTTCGGTTAAAGATTTGTATGACTCTTTTAAGTCTAAATATTTACCCACAAAAGCGATGGTCGTCTTATGTGTTGGCTGAATAATACGGTGTACCAAATCTGACCAAAGTTGCATATCTGGTTGAAGTTTTCCAAGATTTAACTCTTTTGCAATTGGTTCTAAAATATCTTGTGCCATAAAATTTAAAGGAACTTGATAAATAGTAGGTGCATCTAAAGCAACAACTACTGATTTTTCATCAACATCACAAGTGTAGGCAATTTTACGGCGAATGTCTGAAGGAACATGGATTTCAGAACGTAAAATGAGCATTTGAGGCGTAATACCAATGCGTCTTAACTCTTGAACAGAGTGTTGTGTCGGTTTGGTTTTAATCTCTCCTGCTGTGCGAATGTAAGGAAGAAGTGTCACATGAATGTTCATCACATTTTCACGTCCCATCTCATGTTTCATTTGGCGAATGGTTTCAAGAAAAGGCATTCCCTCCATGTCGCCTGTTGTTCCACCAAGTTCTACAATCAAAATATCTTTGTTTTCTCCAGCTTTAACAATTCGCTCTTTAATCTCATTGGTAATGTGAGGCAC
>JALSHP010000030.1 GCA_026982175.1 Campylobacteraceae bacterium | reverse complement strand
GTGGTGGAACTTTTGCTTTGTGAATGTGAACAACTGGGCGTTAAGATAATGTGTGAAGCAGAAGTTAGCAAAACTTCTTTTAGAGAGGGTAAATTTATTGTCTCGTATAATCATACACAAATAGAATCTAAAAAGTTAGTATTAGCCACAGGGCATTGTTCTGCACCACAACTAGGAGGGGTAATGGACGGCATTGAGTTTGCACGTTCTTTTGGACACAGTATCGTCAAAGACTTTCCAACCTTGGTTCAGCTAACAGCACCTTACAAAGAGAGTTATTTAAAACAAATGTCTGGGGTGAAAGTTGAGAGTAGGATAACGTTGGAATTAGAGGGGAAGAAGATTGTCAAACAAGGAGATGTGCTTTTTACCAACTATGGACTCTCTGGCTTAGCCATTTTAGACATTAGCCGTTTTGTGATGCAAGAACTTTTAAACAAGAAAAGTATTATGTTAATCATTGACCTCATGCCCAAAATGAGCCATGAACAACTTTTAGCACTCATGAAAAAAAGCTTAGTTAAAAAGAGTCAAAAGCCTTTAGATATGTGGTTGCAAGGCTTCATCAATAAAAAGCTCATAAAACTTATTTTAGAGCCATTAAAGCTAGAAAATGAAACGGTAGGCTCTATTTGCTCAAATATTGAACGCTTAGAACAAATCGTTCAAAAGATAAAATGTTTTGAATTTAAAATAGATGGAAGCAAAGGCTACAAAGGGGCAGAAGTCGCCACAGGTGGGGTCAATACCAAAGAAGTAGATGCTTACACCATGGAGTCACAAAAACAAAAAGGGCTTTACATTGTGGGTGAAGTGTTAGATGTTGATGGAGACAGAGGAGGCTTTAACCTCCACTTAGCATGGGTTTGTGGGCTTAGAGCAGGAGAGGCTATTTAAAAAATAGCTAAATGCTTTCGCAATATCGCCCTCGCTGTTTAAACTTCACTTTTTTCTCTTGCTTCATGCTTTTTTCTATCTCTTTAATACTCCGTGTCAAATTAAGTGTTGAAAGGTGCTGGTAAGAAGATTTATCGACCATGTTTAAGAGTTTTTCTAGCATCGCTTTTGCTTCCTTACACTTTTTTAACTTCTTATAGAGTAGTCCTAAGTTATTGTAACTCGTTGCTGTATGAGGGTGTTCTTCTCCTAAAGTACGTCTTTTAATCTCTAATACTTTTTCGTAAAGAGCTTGGGCTTTTTGAAATGCACCCATCGATTCATGTAGCCCTGCTACACTGTTGTAACTGGTCGCCGTATCTGGATGCTCTTCTCCTAAAACCTCTTCTCTTATGCTCAAAGCTTTTAAGTAAAATGCTTCAGCCTTTTCATACGCTTTTTGAGCCAAATAAATTGCCCCTAAAAGGTCATAGCTTTTAGCAGTTATGGGGGAGTTCTCACCATATAATGCTTCTCTAATAAGCATAGATTTCTCTTGGGTCTCTAAGGCTTTGGCGTATTTAGAAGAGGCATAGTAGAGATAGGTTAACGAATCTAAAAGTGAAGCGTAGTTTGCATCTTCTTTTTCATTAAGCTTAGCACATATTAGTTCCATAATAGGAACAATGGGTTCTAAACGCTTGTCCATTAAACGTGTATCATAAGGGTCAAGATAGTCTGAAAGAGCTGTAAACTTAGGGATTAGTGCATCATACTCAAAGGCTTCATCACTTAAGAGAAAGCTTTTAAGATTTTGAACTATCTGTTGAAAATTTTCATCTTCCTCATTTTCTAAAAAATGGTTAAAGTCATTAATATCTAGCACTATTTAAACTTCTTTTTCCATTTTTTTTCAAACTTTTTACGTTTCAAGATAGAGAGTTTCTCCACAAAAATTTTACCATCTAAGTGGTCGTTTTCATGTTGGAGGGCGATGGCTAAAAACTCATCATTGTCAATGGTGTGTTTCTCTCCATGACGGTCTTGGTACTCCACAATGGCATGAGAATAACGTTCAATATCCTCATAATAACCAGGTACAGAGAGACAGCCCTCTTGCTTTTTAACTTTTCCCTCTAAGAGTGTAAACACAGGGTTAATAATTTCTAAGGTCTCTTCTCTACTAACCATCTCTTCGGAATCACCCTCTGGAATGGTCAAGATAAAGACCCGTTTAGGTACACCGATTTGAATGGCTGCTAAGCCTAAGCCTATCTGTGCTTTGGTCGTGTCATACATATCATCAAGCAAGGTATGAAGCTCTTCATCAAAGCTTGTCACTTCTTCAGAAATAGTTTTTAAGCGTTTATCAGGGTAAACTAAAATCTCTCTAACCATCAATGTTTCCTAGCTAAAGCTTTTGGTTAAGATTTGGTCAATAAGTCCATACTCTACAGCTTCAGCTGAAGACATGAAGTTGTCTCTTTCAGTATCTTTTTCAAGTTGTTTGGCTTTTTTACCACAATTCTCAGCCATGATTTCATTCAGCGTATCTTTTAGACGTTGAATCTCTTCAGCTTGAATTTGAATGTCAGTTGATTGACCTTGTGCGCCACCTGAAGGTTGGTGAATCATAATTCTTGCATTTGGAAGAGCATAACGTTTACCTTTTGCTCCAGATGAGAGTAAAAATGCCCCCATTGACGCTGCTTGACCAATACAAATTGTCACAATATCTGGTTTGATGTAGTTCATGGTGTCAAACATTGCTAAACCAGAGGTAATCACCCCTCCTGGAGAGTTAATGTAAAAATAGATGTCTTTGTCTGGATCTTGGGCTTCTAAAAAAAGAAGTTGTGCCACAATGGTTGAAGCAACTTGATCGTTTACTTCTCCACTCATCATAATAATTCTGTCTTTTAATAGTCTTGAATAGATGTCGTAACTTCGTTCACCACGACCTGTTTGCTCTACAACGTAAGGAATATAACTCATTAATGTTACCTTTGTTTTATAATTTTTAATTGTTAGGAGAATACACTTTTTTTACTTATAAGTGTATTGAAAGAGAGGTAGGGTGCATTTTAATGCACCACAAATTCAGATGAACTACTGGTCAATCCCAAGAATTTGAGCAAATAGTTTATCTTCAATCATTCCCATTTTAACAGCAGGTAAAAGATTATTCTCTTGGTAGTAGTTGATTACCTCTTGAGGGTCTTGACCTGACATCATCGCTTCGTAGTAGATAGTTTGAGAAACTTCTTGGTCATTGACGGTCACATTTTCTTCTTTAGCAAGATAATCTACAAGGAAAGTCGCTTTTACAGAGTTAATGGCTGTCTCTTTAACAGACTCTCTAAGCTCATTGATTTTCTCTTCATTGTCTTTGTAAGTTGCTAACTCTTCTTCGTCCATTTCTCTGGCTTTGTTGTTCACCTGTGCATCAATCTCTTGGTCAACAATGTTTTGAGGCAATGCAAAGTCATACTTTTCAATAAGTGCTTCAATAAGTTGTGGCTTAAGGGTTTCATTGTAAAGTTTTGAAACTTTTTCCGATTTAATTTGCTCAGCAATTTTCTCTTTTACTGTGTCAGCTGTTGCATCTTCTTCATTTGGAATAAGTCTTTTAACCATCTCTTCATCAAGTGTTGCTTCTGCTTTTTCTTTAATGTCATTAAGGGTTACTGCAAAAACAGCCTCTTTTCCTGCAAGGTTAGTTGATTGGTAATCTTCGGGGAAAGTAACCGTAATGTCTTTTTTCTCATCAACTTTCATGCCTTCCATTTGCTCTTCAAAACCAGGAATGAATTGACCTGAACCAATCACAAGGTCAAATTTTTCTGCTTTTCCACCCTCAAACTCAACACCATCAATGCTTCCAACAAAGTCAAAGTTTGCTTGGTCATCTTTTTGTAAAGCTCTTTTACCCTCAACACTAACATAAGGAGCATTAGACTCTAAAAGTGTTTTTAATTTCTCTTCAATTTCTGCATCTTCTACTGTTGGCTCATCATATTTAGGTGCTAAATCTTTGTAACCCTCTGCTTCAACAGTTGGTCTAAGTGAGATAAGAAGTTCAAGTTCAATATTGTCATCTTTTTTATCATATTTTTTAAAACTAGGCTCTGCAATAATATCTGCTTCATTAATCTCTAGCTCTTTTTTAGCTTGGGCTAAAATGTCTTGAACGGCTTGGTTTTCAGCATCTTGTTGAAGTTGTTCTGCATACATCATTTTAATTTTAGCGACAGGTACTTTACCTTTTCTAAATCCATCAACAGAAGCAGTTTTTGCCACTTGTTTCGCTGCTTTGTTTAAGTTCTTTTCAATGTCTGCTGACTCAATAGTTGCTACTACCGATACGTTAGCGGCATCAGTCTTTGTTGCTGTAATATTCATTACAATCCTTTTTATCCAAAATAATTGTCGAATTTTAGCAGAAGTTGGCTAAAAAGCTTTAGGAAAAATAAAATTTTTTGCTTTTTATTATAAAAAAAATGTTATAGTAGAAGATTTTAATAAAATAGATAGAAGAGTAAGTGGTGCGGATGAGAGGACTCGAACCTCCACGCCGTAAAGCACCAGATCCTAAGTCTGGCGTGTATACCAATTTCACCACATCCGCATGTGATTGTTTAAAACAATAATAAGTGGTACACCCATTAGGATTCGAACCTAAGACCCTCGCCTTAGAAGGGCGATGCTCTATCCAGCTGAGCTATGAGTGCAACGTAAATAAAATAATTAAATTAAGTTATCATTTAATGGTACGCCTGAGAGGACTCGAACCTCTAACCCTCAGATCCGAAGTCTGATGCTCTATCCAATTGAGCCACAAGCGCTTCATCATTTTTAGGTTACTTACCTGATTAACTACTAATTTATGGGGTAGGCGACGGGACTCGAACCCGCGACAATCAGTACCACAAACTGACGCTCTACCAACTGAACTACGCCTACCATAATTGTAAATTTAACTATTGTATTGAAAATTTAAATATCTAAAGTGGTCGGAGTGAAAGGACTCGAACCTTCGACCCCCTGGTCCCAAACCAGGTGCGCTACCAGACTGCGCTACACTCCGAAAAAGCTTTAACAGATAAGCTGTATCTGAAAAGGAATGCAATTATAGGCAAAAAGGTTTACGATGTCAAGAGATATTGAAAATTTTATTAAAATTTCTATTTTAATAAATCTCTTTCTCTCCTACTTTAATATATTCTGTTCTTAATGCACCCTCTTTTTCATAAATAGCAACAATCCCCTCATTGTATCCATAATAGAACTCTTGATAGACACCTGAGCGAGAATTACAAGTTACTTGGAGAACATTATGAAAAATTGAACCTTGGTTTTCATACGTTTCATGAAACCTATCAAGAATACAATCTTCAATGGCATGAGATTGAAAAACATCCTGCTCTCCTAAATGTAAAAATCTTCTTATGCTAGTACTCATATTAGGCTCATCCATTAGAATGGTATTAGAGCGTAATCTTAAGGTAGTTAGTCCACCCTCACTCTCTCGCTCATATTTTTCGCCAAACTGTTGATGGGTCTCAACATAGAAGTCTGTTTTAACACCATTTTCATAAACATCATACTCCACTTCATAACTTCTAGCCGATGTCATGTAATCCCACATATCAAAACCTAAATCAGTATTAATACGCTCTTGGGTCTCACCTGTACCACAAGCAGTAAAAAGTATTAAAAAGATAATCACTATAATTTTTTTAAAATAATGCATGGTTTGCTCCTTTAATATTCTATACTATTATAGGATTGTGTTCTGGTTGTGAAGCTTTATTCCTCTCTATTTATCTACGTCTATAAGAGAGTGCTTCCAAAAGATGTCTCTTTTCAATTGCTATGGACTGCTCAATGTCGGCAATGGTTCGTGCCACTTTTTTAATGGAATTAATACTCCTATGCGAAAGTGCAAAACGTTCAATGGCTGAAAAGAGAATTTTAGTGGCATCCTCATTTAAGGTACAGAACTTCTCTATCTCCTCCTCTTTGAGTTTTCCATTTAAACTGCTCTGTCCTCGACTCATTTGAGCTTTAAACGCACTGTTGACAATCAGTTTTAACTCTTTGGAGCTATAGTCCATCTTGTCACTCATGTTTACCTCTTGCATC
>JALSHP010000029.1 GCA_026982175.1 Campylobacteraceae bacterium | reverse complement strand
ATAGAATGCCAATCTCGATAGGGTTTGGTTTGACATGGCAATTCCTAGAGACATTGGGGAGATGGAGTTAGAGAAGTTAAAGCTCTTTCGTATTGATGACCTTAAGAGTATCTCCAATGAGAACTATGCCTTAAAGCAAGAACAAGCAATTAAAGCCAAAGAGATTGTGCTTCACTGTAAAGATGAGTACTATAAGTGGTTAAAAGCGTTTTCGATTGAGCCTGTTATTCGCGACATGAGGTTACAGGCAAAAGAGGCGATTGAACAGGAGTTAAGACGTGCCATTACAAAGAAGTTTGTACCCAAAGAGTATGAAACCAATATGAGAAAAATGGCAGAGCAGATGTTTAAGCGTTTTTTACATAAATCGACTAAAAATTTACGTCAAAGTTCAACCAAAAGCGATGAAGGATATAAGGTGACATCAATTGCTAATATTTTTGAAATAGAGATGCACGAGATTAACTTTAAAGAGTACAAAGAAAAAACTAAAAATAATGAAGAGGAAAGATAGATGAAATTTTCAAGAATGCTAATACCTACAACAAAAGAGACCCCAAACGATGCTGTTTTAGCCTCCCATAAACTTCTCTTACGAGCTGGTTTTATTCAGTTTACAGGTGGCTCTGGGCTTTATAATTTTTTGCCATTGGGAAAGATAACATTAGAAAAAGTTAGAAAAGTTGTTAAAGAGGAGTTAGACAAAGCAGGGTGTAATGAAGTGCATTTACCTATGGTGACTTCGCTAAAGCTTTGGGAAGAGACAGGCAGAGCTGATAAGTTTGGTAAAGAGCTGTTACGTTTTAGAGATAGACATGAGAATGACTTTACTTTAAGTCCTACGAATGAAGAAGCGATGGTGAATTTGGTTCGTCAGACTGTAAAATCTTATAAGCAACTCCCTTTAAATGTTTATCAAATTAACTGGAAATTTAGAGATGAAGTACGTCCTCGTTTTGGTTTGATGCGTGGTCGTGAATTTCTGATGAAAGATGCCTACAGTTTTCATGCAAGTGTTGAAGATATGGAGCGTGAGTTTGCCTTAATGGAAGCCACTTACAAAAAAATCTTTACCCGTTTAGGTTTAGAATTTAAAGTTGTTGAAGCAGATTCAGGTGCTATTGGTGGTGCTGGGTCTAAAGAGTTTATGGTTTTGGCAGATAGTGGTGAAGATGACATTATGGTGTGTGATGCTTGTGATTTTGCTGCGAACATAGAGGTACTTGATGAAAATACCAAAAACTGTACTTGTGGGGCTGAACTTAGAGTGACCAAAGGCATTGAAGCAGGGCATATCTTTCAGTTAGGGACAACTTATTCAGCACCAATGAAAGCAGAGTTTCTCAATGAAAATCAAAAGCTTGAACCTTTTGTGATGGGAACGTATGGAATTGGGGTGAGCCGTTTACTTGCAGGGATTATTGAACAAAACCATGATGAAAAAGGGTGTGTCTGGACAAAAGAGTCTGCTCCTTTTAATGTAGATATTATTGTGGCAAAAGCCAAAAATGAAGCACAAATGGAAGTAGGGCTTAATCTCTATGAAGCACTTCAAGCCAAAGGGGTTGACGTTCTTTTAGATGACAGAGCAGACAAAAAGACAGGCTTTGGGGTTAAAGTTAAAGATTTTGAACTGATTGGAATGAACTATGCAATCGTCGTTGGAAATGACATAGAAGAAGGTAATGTAGAGTTAATTACAAGAGCAGACTTATCTAAAGAGAGCGTTGCCATTGATGAGGTGGTCAATGTGATTATGGAGAAGTTAGGATCATGATTTATCTACTTTTTTTTCTTATCTTTGAGTTATTTCTCTCTTTAGAAGTTGGCTCACAGATAGGGTTTTTATGGTCAGTTATTTGGATTGTGGGTTCATTTATGATTGGAATGGGACTCATTCAAAATGCACACACTACAATGCAGACAAATATGCAAAATTTAAAAAATGGTAAATTGAACATGAAAAGTTTTCATGATTCGGCAACTTCTTACTTTTTAGGAGCATTATTTTTGATTATTCCTGGTGTTTTTTCAGATATTTTAGGGGTAATCGCACTTTTATATACTTTCTATTTACAATTAGGTGGTACAATAACACGTTCGAAATATAAAACGAATATAAATAATTTAAATAAATATAACAATACAGAAGGAGACGATGATGTCATTGATGTCGAAATTATTGAGTCTAGCAGTCGTAACAACACTAAGCATTAACGCAGGAACAGATGCAGATGATGTAAAAGATTATGTGAAAAATTATATGATTCAAAATAAGCAGGTAAAAGTTACAGAGGTAGATATTATCTCTACTAAAAAATTAGATGAGCCAAAAGGTTGGGACGTTTACTTTTTGAATATTCATGCCAATGTTAAAAAATCTGCAACGGTATTTGACAAAGTCACAGTACCTGAAACACTTTTTGTGAAAGATGGCTATACTGTACCTACATTGATTAATCTTGAAACAGGTGAAGATTATAAAAGTATTTTAAAACCTGAACTTAAAGCAGATGTCTATAATGATAAGCATTTGGTAGCAGGTAATAAAGATGCAAAACATAAAATGGTTGTTTTTTCAGATCCTCAATGCCCATTTTGTCAAACCAAAATACCTGAAATTTATAAAGCTGTAAAAGAGAACCCTAAAACTTTTGCTCTTTACTACTATCACTTCCCATTACTTAGAATCCACCCTGTCTCAGACATTATAACTAGAGCCATGGTAGTTGAACAAAACAAAGGTAATGCCGCTAAAGCGATGGAATTTTACTCTTTGAAAATTAATCCTAGAGAAGTAAATGCAACTAAAGTATTGGACAAAATTAATAAAGAGTATGGTTTAAAGATTACGGAAAAAGATATTAATACCGAAGAGGTCTCAAAAGAGATTATTTTCGATAAAGATATGGCAACCAAATCAATGGTGTCGGGAACACCAACGGTTTATCTTGATGGTAAATGGGATGCAAGTAGAAACAAGTATAAAGAGTTAATCTCAAAATGAACGAAAAGTATCAAAGAGAGTGATGAGACTTTTTTTGACAAAATTATTCGAGAGATAGGCACGTTTTTTGATACAATTATAGAAAAAATAAAGAGTCTTTTTGAATAAAATAACCATAGCCACCAGAGCCAGTGACCTTGCCCTTTGGCAAGCCTATCATGTTCGTGACCGAATTGAAGCAGCGTATCCTAACATTAAAGTAGAACTCAATAAAATTACCTCTAATGGTGATAAGGTTTTAGACAAACCCTTAGCACTCATTGGTGGTAAAGGTCACTTTACCAAAGAGTTAGAAGATGAGATGTTAGCAGGAAATGCAGACATTGCTGTACACTCACTCAAAGATGTTCCTTCTTATATGCCAGAGGGCTTAGAATTGGCTGCCATTACGACACGTCAAGACCAATCAGATGTTTTTCTTTCACATACCTATGAATCTTTTCATGCACTTCCAGAGGGTGCTGTGGTAGGAACAACCTCTTTGAGAAGACGTATGCAACTTCTCTCTGTTCGTCCAGATTTGAAAGTGAAAGATTTAAGAGGTAATGTCAATACCCGTCTTAGAAAATTGGCAGAGGGTCAATACGATGCGATTATTTTAGCCTACATTGGGCTTGATAGATTGGACTTACTCAAAGATATTCCTTTTACTGAAAAACTTCCTCTTAGCGTGATGATTCCTCCTATGGGTCAAGCAGCATTAGGAATTCAGATTAAATCAAAAGATGAAGCAATTAAAAAAATTGTACAAGAAGTGCTTAACGATGAAGATACTTTCTTATGTTCAAAAGTAGAGCGTGACTTCATTGGAGATATTGGAGCAGGGTGTTCAGCTCCTGTGGCAGTTAATGCAACGATTGATAATGGCATGATTAGCATAAAAGCGATGGTTGGTTATCCTGATGGTTCAAAAATACTTGAAGAGAAAATAGCAGCTTCTGTGACTTCTTGTCAAAGTCTTGGTATTTTTATGGGTGAACGTATGAGAAAGGTGGGTGCGTTGAAAATACTAAAAGAAGCTGAAACCATGGCATTTAAAGATGGTGTTCCAGCTGAAAGAATTTAGCTATTTAAAGCGTTTACCTTAGGGTAACGCTTAGCTTAAAATCTTCTCTAAATTCTCTTCCATGATTTCATAGTTTTCATTAAACTTCTCAACTGCTTTGCTTATCTCTTTCTCTTTAATGTCATTTAACTCACCCATTATAAACTTTTTAGATTCTAAAAAGTCTTTAACTTCTGACTCCTCTTTAAGGTTGTAGAGGTCTGTATAGAGTTGATAAAAATCGCTATTGACTTGTTGTCTTAATTGATTGTTTGTTACTTGTAAGTTCATGACCATATTGAGTAAATCTTTGTTTTGCTCTTGTAGGGCAAAGAGTATCTCTCTTAATTTTCCATCATTCATCTAGTATCTCCTAATTTAATTTTTAATTCTATCGCTTTTACCTTTATTTGGCTATAATTCTCCTTATGTATGAGAGAAATACCCAATATAGCTTACGACCAACTGCTAAAGATTGTTCGGTAAGTGATAAGCCTTGTCCTTATCTTCCCAATACCAAAATGAGTGTCAATCATCGTCAGGTTGATGTGGTAAGCCAAAGTTTTGCATCACGGGTTACCCAGCGTGGATGGCGACGTTTTGGGCGTAACTATATCTATCCTGAATGTGGTTCGTGTACAGAGTGTAAAAGTCTACGCATTGATGTAGAAGGTTTTAAGCACTCAAAGTCACAAAAAAAAGCGATTAACCGAAATGATGATACGACCATTAGTATTCATGAGCCAAGCTTAACCCAAGAGCATGTTGAGCTTTACAATAAATATCATGCTTATAAAGCCAAAAGAGATGCTTGGCATCATAAAGATGTGACCCCAGCAGAGTATTATGAAACGTATGTAAATGGGGCATTTGAGTTTGGAAAAGAGCTTCGTTACTACATAGATGACAAACTGGTCTGTGTGGACTTAATTGATATTTTAGATGATGGTATTTCGGCTGTTTACTGTTACTATGACCCTGATTATCCTCGTTTTTCATTGGGGACATATTCACTACTCTATCAGATACATTTAGCCAAAACATTGGGGCTTAAGTGGGTCTATTTGGGCAATTGGATAGAGGGATATAAAGCATTTGCCTACAAAGAGAAGTTTCAACCACTTGAAGTGTTAGAGGGTTTTCCTAAGATTGTAGAGCAACCTATATGGAAGCCTTGGATGAAAAATCTTAGATGAAAAACCTTGGATAAGGATACCCTATAAATGTTAGCCATAGATATACACAAAAAATTAACTCAAATACTCCAAAATAGCCGAGCCATTGACTACAATGGCATTACGCTCTATCTCTTAGGAACGACAGAGTTACAAGAGGTTTTAGCCCTAGAACTCTCTGTTCGTGCTGACAATATTGACAATGGCATTAAAAAAAAGAATCATTTTTATGATTATGCGAAGATTATTAACCCTGAATATCCTGCTTTTAAATACACACTTTCGATGAAACACAAGAAAAAAGAGATATTTGACCCTGCTAAAGTGCAGAAAGCACTTCCTGCTGAGTATGAAATTTGGAAAAACAAGTCACGTGTGGAGTTAGAAAAAGAGATTAAAGATGAAGAAAATGCTATTACCGATAGCCAAGCTAAGATTTTACGTGAAAAGCTTGAAAAAGAGATAGAGCAGTCAAAATATTTCATTGACAAAGTGCGAGAAAACTACCACGACTACGATGTGGTCATCTCTACTTTTGAAGAGTACACTTACTATCCTGCACTATATTATGTTATGGAGCAAAAAGGAAAAAATAAAGCTTCGGACACCCATTTGCGTAAAGATGTTCCCAACCTACTATGGTATGAAGATAACCGTCCTTACAGTGAGCTACGTTCCAACGACCGTATGAGCCGAATCATCCAAACCTTTGATAGGTTTTGTGGGTCAATTTATGTTAAGAAGAAGTAAAAGATAAATTTTCTATCTATTGAACTAAAATTTCAAAATATCCTCTAGATCTTTTTA
>JALSHP010000028.1 GCA_026982175.1 Campylobacteraceae bacterium | reverse complement strand
CATTCCTCTCTGCAATTAATGTTCAAAAGGCATCGAAAGATGATTTGATGTGTATTAAAGGTATTGGTGATAAGAAGGCATCAGCTATTATAAAGTATCGAAAATCACACACTTTAAAATCAGCGAAAGATTTATTGGAGATTAAAGGATTTGGTAAGGCATTGGTTAAAAATGTTGAAAAAGATATTAAAGCAGTAGCTTGTGGTGGTAAAAAATCTACTAAAAAGAGTTCAAGTAAGAAAAAAGATAGTAAAAAAAGCTCTAGCAAAAAAAGCTCTAATATTAAATCTAATAAAAGAAAAAAATCTTCTTCAAAAAGTGATAAAAAATCTACCAAGAAAAAAGAGACTAAAAGTAAAAGCTAGGCGTTTTAAACGCTTAGCTTTTAAATGCTTTATTTCTTCTCTTTCTACACCTTTATCTACCACATTAAATGTTTTTTATTATTATTAAAATTAAAAGTGGTGAGTTTATTCATACGATTATCAGAATTGATATCTGTCAATGGAAAAGAGTGGAAAACACATTATTACATCTCAAATGATAGAGGTATTGCCCCATACTTCTTAGAAAAAGTCCTTCAAGAATGGACTGTTGAAACCATGCACTTTTACAAAGATTGTGCGTTAAAGGAAGATAAGCGCAAGACCAATAAAGGTGCTTTCTCTTTCTCTATTTTAAATCTTACATTCAACCAACAAGTGCAACACCAATTAGAATAGAGAGTTAAAGGTTAAAGATGATAGAAGAAGACCTTTAAATTCCGAAGTTTAAAAGGTGTTCCCATGAAATATCATCAAATAACCCAAGAAGAACGATATCAGATATATGCTTTGAAAAAAGAGGGTCTGAGTCAAACAGCAATAGCTAAAAATTTATCAAGAGATAAATCAACAATCAGCAGAGAGTTGAAAAGAAATAAAGGTTTACGAGGTTATCGACCAAGTCAAGCCCAAGAAATGGCAAAAAAGAGAGAAGAATTAAAGCCTAAAAGTAAACGATTAAATGAGAAGATTATTAGCTATATAGAAGAGAAAATAAAACTGTATTGGTCACCAGAACAAATAAGTGGACGAATGAGATTAGATGGGTTTAAGTCTATTAGTCATGAAACAATTTATCAATATTTATTGCAAAATAAAAAGGGTGGAGGAGAGCTATATAAGTATTTACGCCATAAGAATAAACCTTATAGGAAAAGATATGGTACAAGCGATAAAAGAGGGGAGATACCTAATAAACGGTCGATTGAAGATAGACCAAGTATTGTAGAAGAGAAAAATAGAATAGGAGATTGGGAAGTAGACTTAATCATCGGTAAGAACCATAAACAAGCCCTTGTAACGGTTGTAGATAGAAAGTCAAAATTTACTTTAATTCAAAAAGTTTCCTCTAAAAAATCTGAAGAAGTTAAAGAAGCTCTTGTTTCTATGATGCAATCAGTAAAAGATAAAATACATACCATCACAGCTGATAATGGCAAGGAGTTTACAAAGCATGAAGCTATTGCTAAAGCACTTGATACTGACTTCTTTTTCTGTCATCCTTACTCTTCTTGGGAAAGAGGCTTGAATGAAAATACGAATGGTTTAATTCGACAATTCTTTCCTAAAGGTTCTGAATTTATCTCTATCACGGATGAAGAGATTTTAGCTGTTCAAAACAACCTAAATTTCAGACCTAGAAAAACTTTGGGATACAAAACCCCTAATGAGATTTTTCATGCTACAATTACAGTCAACAGTAAATCAGCTTAGGTGTGTTGCACTTGTTGGTTGAATTCAAGAATCTTAATAAAGTTCAAAATATCGGTTATTAAATTACCATTAATCGCTCTAGTTTGATGGAGGCTTTAGCTCTTTTATCTTTTGTGCGTTTAGAGTAAGGATTTTAGGGTTTGATTAGGATTGGAATTAGCTAAGAAAAAAGAGGATTAGATTTAGGCTTACATGAATTTTAGCTATAATTCCAACAATAAAAATCTTTAGCCTAAAAGAGGTTAGAGTAAAGGAAGTTCATGTTTGTAGATAGTGTAGATATTTTATTGAGTTCGGGTAAAGGTGGGGCAGGTTGTGTCTCATTTTGGACAGAGAAGTTTGTGGCCTATGGTGGACCAGATGGTGGAGATGGGGGAAAAGGTGGAAATGTTTACTTTGTAGTAGACAACAACACTGATACTCTTTCAGCACTTCGTGGACGTAACCACATAAAGGCTAAAAATGGTCAGCCAGGTGAAGGTCGTAATTGTTATGGTCGTAAGGGTGAAAGTGTGGATATTGTTGTGCCTCCTGGGACACAAGTGATTGATGCCTTGACTAATGAAGTGCTTTATGACTTGGTAGAAGAAGGTGAACGTGTGATGTTTTTAGAGGGTGGAAAAGGTGGACTGGGAAATAGTCACTTTAAAAGTCCTTCTAATCAGCGTCCAACTTACGCACAACCTGGGCTTCCTGGCGTAACTAAAGAGCTTAGACTTGAGATGAAAATGATAGCTGATGTTGGGCTAGTGGGTTATCCAAGTGTTGGAAAATCAACGCTTATCTCTGCTGTTTCTAATGCCAAACCAAAAGTAGCTGCTTATGAGTTTACAACACTTATACCTAATCTTGGGGTGGTTAATGTTGGAGAATATGACTCTTTTATGATGGCAGATATTCCAGGAATTATTGAGGGTGCTTCAGATGGTCGTGGTTTAGGGCATGAGTTTTTAAAACATATTGAACGTACTAAAACCTTATTGCTTTTAGTCGATGTAGCCAATTACCGTGAGATGAAGTATCAGTATGAGACCCTGCTTGTAGAACTGGAACGTTATTCTGAAACATTGGCAACACGTAATTTTGCTGTTGCCATTACTAAGTGTGACTCTTTTCCTGTGGACAAAGTCAATGAACTTACAGAACAGTTTTTGGAAGATATTGGCTTAACGTCAAATAAAACATTACAAAAATTTAAAGCTAAAAAAGAGTACACCTCTTATGCGTTTGAAGAAGATTTTGGACTAGAGTTACCAAAAAATGAGCCACTGTTTGTCTTGCCTATCTCTTCGGTTTCACATTTAAATACAGAAGCCCTACGTTATGCATTAAAAAACTTTGTGGTAGCAGTTAGAAAAGAACAAGAAGAGGCGTAATGAACTACAAACGTATTGTCATTAAAGTTGGTTCACACGTCTTAACTGAAAATGGGGCGGTTTGTAAAGAGCGTATGTTAGAGCTTGTGAGGCTTATTTCAGAGCTTAAGTCTAAAGGACTAGAGGTTATTTTGGTCAGTTCAGGGGCAGTTTCGGCTGGTTACACGGTATTGCCATTAGATAGATTAGACATTGGAAACAAACAGGCTTTAGCTGCCATTGGACAACCATTATTGCTTAAGATGTACCAAGAGAAGTTTGCCACTTTTGAGATACTCTGTTCGCAAGTCTTGCTTAGTGCCGCTGATTTGGACTCTAAAAAACGTACAGCATTGGCACGACATGCATTAGATAATCTCTTAGCTCATGGGGTTGTGCCTATTATCAATGAGAATGATGTTATTGCTACTGAAGAGTTAGAATTTGGGGACAATGACCAACTCTCTGCGTATGTAACTGATACTTTTGAGGCTGAACTTTTAGTAATACTTTCTGATATTGATGCACTTTATGATAAAGACCCTAGAGCTTTTGAGGATGCGGTAGTACGTAAAGAGGTTTCAGAAATTTCTCAAGAGGAGTTAGATGCACCAACTACGGCAAACAATGAGTTCGCTACAGGTGGGATAGTGACCAAACTTAAAGCGGCGTACTTTTTATTGGCTAGAGGTAAAAAAATGTTTATGGCAACAGGGTTTGGCTTAAGTGATGTAAGAAGCTTTTTACTTGATGGAGTGCATGAGGGTGGAACACTTTTTAAAAAGTAAACATGCTCTTTTCTTTCTCTCTACTTGTACACTTTTAGCTAATGAGAAGATAGCTTTTAAATTAAATAATGACTCCACCATCACTTTTTTAGAAACGCCCAAAGAGGTCGATAACTTAGTTGAAGTTTTAACTAAGGGTGAGTTTTATGGGCGTTTCCGTTTCAATTCATTCTCTTTTGATTGGGATGAAGAGATTGATGGAAAAAGAGGTGACCATCAAACTTTGGGAGTTGGAGGAAGTTTACATTATAAAAGTGCTTATTTTCATGCTTACAGTTGGATTTGATAAAGCAGTTTAAAGAGTTTAAGGGATTGTATGTAAAGCTACGAATGGTACGTGTTATGGGAGATGCTAATACGGTAGAGTAGATGGAAAAAAGAAATTAAATCCCTCTTATAGAGACATTCGTTTTGAAATAAATTGGCTTTTTTAAGAAAGTGATTAACAACAACTCCTAAGAGTTGCTGTTAGAGTAAAGATTAAAGAACACCTAATCTTTTAAGTGTATCTATTGAAAGACCAGATACAGTAAGTCCATTTTTAGTTTGGTAAGCTTTAACTGATGCTTTGGTTGCAGCGTCAAAACTACCAGTTACTGGTGTGTTAAATCCAGCAGCTGTTAATGCTTTTTGAATTTTAGAAATAGTTTCAATTGTCATTGAAGATTTACAAAGAACAGGCATCCATTTAACTGATTGATCAGAAACTTTAACTTGTTTAGTAATTGTTTTGTAAGTAGCAGGAATAACTGTTTTTTTAGTTCTCTCTGGTGTTACAAGTTTTGTTACTTTAACAGTTTTGTAAGTAGCAGGAATTTTAATTGTTTTAGATGTTGCTGGTGTTGCTACAACTTGTTTTGTAATTGTCTTTTTAACTTCTGGAATAGCAACTTTACAAATTACAGCTGAAGTTCTTGAAAGACCCGCTTTTTCCATCATAGAGTCTGACCATACATATTTAGCATCTGAAACTTTTTGAGTTTTCTGAATAGTTTTGTAGGTTGCTGGGATAGTTACAGTTTTTGTAGAAGCAGGAGCAGCTAATTGAGTAGATTCAACTGTTTTATAAACAGCTGGAATTTTAATCTCTTTAGTTGTTTCAGGTTTAACAACAACTTGTTTGGTTACTGTTTTGTAAACAGCAGGAACATCAACAAGACACATCATCTCTTCAACGGTACAATCTCTGTCTGTACATTTAGTTTCTTTCCAAACTTTTGATGCAGGAGCTACTTGAATTCTTTCACTTACTGTTTTGTAAACAGCTGGAACTTTAACAAGTTTAGTAGTCGCAGGTGTTACAAGAATTTTTTTAGTCCCTGTTTTAAATGCAGCTGGTTGAGCAATAAGTTTTGTAGAAGCAGCTGTTGCTAAAACTTTCTCTGTTGTTGTTTTAAAGCTTGGTGCAGCGTAGAATTCATAGTAACATGAACCTGGTTTAGCTGCTTCTAAATTAACACCACCAGCTTTAGCTGAAGATAATACTGCTGAAGAGGCAACTCTTGCTTCTGGGTGAAGACCATTTCTCCACTCTGTGTAAGCTGGTGAAACTGTAATGGTACGACTTTCTGTTTTGTAAGTAGCAGGTACAGTAACAATTTTAGTTGATGCTGCAGTGTCTAAAACTCTTTCAGAGCCAGATTTATAAGTTGCAGGGATAATTGTTAATTTTGTATCAGCTTGAGTAGCTAAGACTTTTTCAGTAACTGTTTTGTACTGTTCAGGGATAACAACTTTTCCATAACACATACCAGATTTAGCATTTGGTAATGAGAATGAACCATCTGATGATTTTTGTGTAGATACAGCAGCTGTTTTTGTTGTGCTTGTAGTAGTTGTATTTTTAGCTACTGACTTTGCAGCAGTTTTATTGGTAGTAGTACAACCAGTGGTTAAAAGTGCAGCAGTAACTACTGAAAGTAAGAGAGAGGTATTGTTTAGTTTCATTAATTCTTCCTTTGAAAGTGTTTTAAGATAAGAAATCATAGCATAAAAAACTTTTTTTTTAAAGTTTAATATTATTTTTTAATTTTTTTAATTAATAGTATATGTGAAAATAAATTTCACATATATGATTATTTTATCCACTGCATAAGCAGATTATTAAGAAAAAGGAAGAGAAGAAGAGAAAGAATAACTAAAATGATAAGATAGATAAGTTTTTTGTTTTTTAAAATAGTAATTAGTTTACTAAAGCCTACCTCTTTAATGGTCAAGAGAAAAAGTGTCCAACCCCCTATACTTCCTGCTAAAGCTAATCCCA
>JALSHP010000027.1 GCA_026982175.1 Campylobacteraceae bacterium | reverse complement strand
TGCCAAAACCAAGTTGTATTACTGAACAAAACCCCGAGTCAAAAGAGTTGATGCAACATCTCTCTATGACCCTTATGCAAAAAGGAATTGTAGGTAATGTTCAACCAATTCAAACAGGTTGTTTAGGACGTTGTCTTCAAGGTCCTGTGATGATGGTAGAACCAGGTCACGTGATGTATGTGAAACTTACGAAAGAGAAGATTACCCGTATTATTGATGAGCATATCATTGGTGGTAATGTGGTAGAGGAGTATGTTATTCCTGAACAGATGTGGGGCGAACCTATTGACCCTGCGACACAGGCAAAATAGCAAAGCTACACACTTAATCTTCTGACAAGAGTTCGCTCTTGTCTCTGCACAAATACAAATAATAATCTGCTATAATACTTAAAAATACATAAACCATGGAGAACACTGTAATGAACATTACCATGCTCTACTCTAAACTTCACAGAGCCACCGTAACCGAGGCAAACTTACATTATGTAGGTTCAATAACCATTGACCAAGATTTGATTGATGCAGCCAATATGCGAGTGGGTCAAAAAATAGACATTGTCAATGTCAATAATGGCGAACGATTTTCAACCTATATTATCCCAGGTGAACGCGGTAAAAAAGATATTTGTCTCAATGGGGCAGCTGCTAGAAAAGTACATGTGGGTGACAAAATCATCATCATTGCCTATGCCTCTATGACAGAGAAAGAGGCAGATGAGTATGAACCTAAAATTGTTATTTTGGAAGATGACAATAGTATCGCACAAGAATTTAAAGGCTTAAAGTAATGTTTGGAGGAATAGCATAATGTTTGAAAATATGGACATGAGTAAAATGGCTGATATGATGAAAGATTTACAATCAAAAGCCACTGAAATGGAAGCACAAGCTAAAAACATTAGCATGACAGCCAAAGCAGGGGGTGGCATGGTGAGTGTGACAGCCAATGGAGCAAACGAAATAACCGACATAAGCATTGATGACTCACTCATGGACGACAAAGCTTCATTACAAATTTTGTTAATCTCTGCAACTAATGAGGTGCTTAAAATGGTAGAAGATAACAAAAAATCTCAAGCCATGAACTCTCTTGGTGGTATGATGGGTGGCATGAACCCTTTTGGAAACAACTAGACAGTCATGCTTATTGTCCACTCCATAGAAGAACTTTTTACTCAAACAGCACAGTTTAACGGCTCAATCGGTTTTGTTCCTACCATGGGAGCATTGCATGAGGGTCATTTAAGTCTTATTCGTCAAGCACGACAAGCCAATGATTTTGTAGTGGTCTCCATCTTTGTCAATCCTACCCAGTTTTTAGAGGGTGAAGACCTTGATGCCTACCCTCGAAAAGAGAAAGCTGATGCGAAGATATGTGAATTCGCAGGGGTAGATGTAATTTTCATGCCCACTAAAGAGATGATGTATGAAGCAGATGAGCTTAGCATCACAGCCCCAGCCATTCGAGGCTTCATTTTGGAGGGGGCTAAACGCCCATCGCACTTTGATGGCATGTTACAGGTGGTCATGAAACTCTTAAATCTCATCGCCTATAACAAACCCACAGAATTTAGAGCTTACTTTGGTAAAAAAGATGCCCAACAGTTAGCACTGATTATGCAGATGGTTAAAAACTATTTTATCAATGTAGAGATTGTCCCTTGTGATATTGTGCGAGACAGTGATGGTTTGGCATTAAGTAGTCGTAATGTCTATTTATCTAAAGAGGAACGCACCAAAGCCTTAGCCCTTTCGCGTTCTTTGAAAAGAGCGACTGAATTGGTGATGCAAAAAGAGTTTAAGGTTACGATGATTCAAGAGGCGATGTTAGAAGTCTTAAAAGAGGTCGATGTGGAGTATGTCGCCTTAGTTAATCGAGAGTTTCAAGCCATTGATGAGGTGAAGATAGGTAATACGATTATGTTGGTCGCTGCCAAAGTTGGAACGACACGGTTGATTGATAATTTGTGGATTTAATCTTTTTGCTTTTTTTCTTTGGCACTATCTTTCTCACTAATTTTCTTCCCTAAAAAAGAAGCAATAACAATACCCCCATAAAACACAGTAAAGAAAAGGAAAACTTTAATAATAATCTCACCTAATGTCATGCCATCTCACTTAACTTTTGTTGTTCAAGTCTAAAACTTTGGTTGCAGAGTTTTGCCATCTCTTCATCATGCGTTACCAAAATGAGTCCTGCGTTTTCTCTTTTAATATAATCTAATAACACGTTCATTACAAGCTTTGCTGTCTCTTTGTCCAAGTTTCCTGTTGGTTCATCGGCAAAGATGACTTTTGGTTTTTTAGAGAGTACTCTGGCAATGGAAACGCGTTGTTGTTGTCCTCCTGAGAGTTCGCCTATTTTTTGATGCATTAACTCTTTGATTTCGAGTTGTTCTAAAAGTTCATTGTCGATGTTTTGGTTTGAAAGTAGGGTGGCTATCTCCACATTCATAAGAGCCGTCATGCCTTTAAATAGATAGTGTGCTTGAAAGATGATGCCCAAATCATTACGTCGTAACTCTTCAACTTTTTCTTCACTTAGTGTATACACATCTTCTTTTAGTAGGATGACACTACCCTCATTTGGTTTGATGAACGAGGAGAAAATGTGCATAAGTGTTGATTTCCCAGAACCACTACGCCCCACAATGGCGATGCTTTGTTGTTCTTTTAGTGTAAAATCAATGTTAGAAAAAAGCTCATAGTCAAATGAATGGGCAATGTTTGTCGCATTTAATAGGGTTTTAGACATAAGTACTCTTTTTAGTAAATTGCAAGATTATAGTAGAAAATTGTTTAGAGAGTGAACAATATGGTAGAATAGGAGATTAGAAAATATATAAAAATAAGGATAAATTATGTTTGGAAAAATAATCATCTCTGCTTCACTATTAATTTTTTTGGTCGCTTGTGGTTCAGCTAAGACAAGTAAAAATGAAGATTTAAACAGTACAGAAGTAAAGGACAATAATCTAAGTAGCGATGCAAACACTACTGATACTAATCTATCCGATGATACTATTAACAATGAGATAGTAGAGCTTAATTCAAGCCAAGCAAATAGTTCAGATGAAAATAATGTGAGCTATGAAAATAATGAAAGTAACGAGAGCAATGAAACAGTAGTTGTTGACATGAACTATACGGATGAAGAGCGTACTTTAAGTGCGTATGAACGCTATATTACCCATAGTTCAAGTGCCTTATCCCCTAATCTTATTAGCCTCTTTTTTAAAACTGCTGTGCCTGTAGAAAATGGAACTGCTATTATCAAAGAGAACAGTGAGTTTAGTTTTGAGTTAAATTGGGAAAACCCACTCTATGCTAAAAATGTAAACTTTTACTTCTTACATACACCTCAATCCTCTATTCAGTATATCAATAAAGCATTGCCTACAAATAGTAGCTCTTTTTCTCAAACATGTACAATGCTAGAAGCGTATCGTTTTAAATGTAGTGGGGTGGTTCTGGATGATTCAAAATATTATGTAAACAGTACGCTACCTATGCGTTCCAGTTTTGTTATGGCTGTCTGTGACAGAAGCACACAAGACCCCAATAGGGTTTGTGATTTTATTAGAATTCCTGTTGAGTTTAGAGAGTAAATACTAGACTCAAATAGAAATTTTAAACAAATCTCATTTTTTATAGACTTTTTTTAGGCATAATATTTTTTTAATTATACCAATATCTTTGTGTCGTTTTTTGAGTGTTAGAACTGCTTGTGGTTTGTTGTAATGCTTTGGGAATCTCTACTGTTATCTTCTGTGGAACATGGATTTTTGTGGTCTCTTCAGGGGTATCTTTAGAATTATTCATAAGACCACAGCCTAGAAGAACAAAGGTGGCGATTAAGGGTGTAAAAATAGCTTTCATAATGATTTAGCTCCTCTCTTAAAGATAAAATAGTACTCTATTATTCTTTAAGAGACAAATGCATAGCCTCTTTAGGAAGGAAAAAAATGATAGAAAAATCAAAGCATACTTTACTCTATGTTGAAGATGAAGATAGCATTCGTGAGATGGCTGTGGAGTATCTTCAACATTTCTTTCTACACGTCTATGAGGCAAGTAATGGGCTAGAGGCTTTAACAGTTTATCATGATAAAAAGCCTGATATTATCATTACTGATATTGAAATGCCTCAAATGAATGGCATAGAATTTGCCTCACAAATTCGTAAAAAAGATATGACAACCCCTATTATTATGAGTACTGCTTATACTTCGGTAGAGTATCTTTTAGAAGCTACGGAGTTAAATCTTATTAAATATTTGGTCAAACCTGTGGAAGAAGAGAAATTAGAAGAAGCTTTAAATATTTGCTTTGAACGCCTAGCCTCTTCGTCGGTGAGTGTTGTTGCTTTGACAGCCAAGCATCGTTATGACACTTTTAACCATACCCTTAGTTGTGAGGGAAAAATAGTTCCGTTAACGAGTTCTCAAACATTGCTATTGGATTTGTTGATTAGAAATAAAATGAGAGCTGTTAGTTATGTGGAGATAGAACATTTTATTTGGCAAGATAAATTCATGAGTGAGGCAGCACTGCGTTCATTGGTTTATGATATACGACGGCTTATTGGCAAAGAGCTTATTCAGAACATTTCTAAAACAGGTTATAAGATTAAACTTTATGAATAAATTATTGCTTTTTAAATTGCTACTTATTGGTATTTACTTTTTTGTGGTGCTTCTTTTTTTTCAAGAAGAGCATCTTAGTATGAGTACTAAAACGCTACACCATTTTTCAAATTTTTCTTTTATGATGGCAAGTATTAGTTTTGGGGTTATTATCTCTGCTACGATTTATAATCTTGCCCTCTATGTTTACTTGAAACATAAGCAGTATCTTTATTATGCTTTAGCTCAATGTGCTTCGCTTCTTTTTTTGATGAATTTAGACAGTTTATTTATTGCTCCTTTTGATGAGATATTTGGCTTAAAAAGTATTGCTTTTTTTGACATGACACAACTTTTTATGTTGCTGTTTTCACTTCTGTTTTTACAATCATTTTTTAAAAGTTATAAACTTAGTACGTTAGATAAACTTATCTATGCCATTTTGCTGATTACTTTGATAGATATGTTGATTGTTTTGATTTTTTCTCATGCTTTTTTTCTAAAATTTATTCCCATTTTTATACCTATTTTTTTGGTACTTAGTGAAGCCATTCGTTATGTGGAAAAAAGAGATTTACCTTTTTATCTAATTTTAATAGGCTGGTCAACGGTACTGCTTGTTACTTTTACTGAATATTTTGGTCTTTTAAAACTGCTTAACATTACGTTTCCTTTTTTACATCTTGCCATTGCATTGGAGTCTATCATTTTATCATTGGCAATTGCTTATAGATTTAAACGCTTAGAAGAGCAACAAGAAGTACAAAAAACTTTACTCTTTCAACAATCACGCTTGGCGAGTATGGGTGAGATGCTTAGTGCTATTGTGCATCAATGGCGACAACCACTTAACACAATTTCTTTTGGTCTGATGAATATTAAAAGAGCTTCTAAAGGTCAAGAGAAAAATTTAAAAACCATTGCAAAGCTCAATGAACAAGTACAATATATGTCCGATACCATAGAGGGATTTAGAAATTTTTATAATCCCTCTAAGATTAAAGAGACGTTTACTGTGCATGAGGCTGTTCAAAATGCTCATCTCATTGTCTCGCTTAGTCTTAAAAAAAATAATATTGCATTTTTTATTGACCTAAAAAGTGATTTGATACTCTATGGACATCAAAATCAGTTGGAACAAGTTATTTTAAATATTATCAATAATGCGAAAGATGCACTTATTTCTTCTAAGACAGAAGAGGCAAAAATAGTAGTAGAGATAGAGAATGACGCTATCATTATTAGTGATAACGGTCAAGGGGTGAAACAAGAGCATCGTTCTAAAATTTTTGATGCCTACTTTAGTACCAAAGAAAATAGTGATGGTATAGGGCTTTATCTTTCAAAAATGATTATTGAAAAAGAGTTTTTAGGAAAGCTTTATTTTGAAGATAGTGAAAATAAAACAAAATTTATCATAAAATTTAACAAATCTGATTTTTTCTAGACTTATTTTAACTATCATTGTAAACATCAAAATTTAAAAGGATTTAAAATGAAAACCAATAAAATACTTCTTTCAATCGGATTGTCACTCTTACTCTTAGGATGTAATAGTAGCAGTAATGATAAAAAGTCAGACACACCCCAAACCCAAAAAATTTTAGTACCCAAAACCATTGAGATGAAGGTGCCAAAGGCTTTAAAAAAAGAGCCAACATCATCACAAACAACTTTTCAAAAA
>JALSHP010000026.1 GCA_026982175.1 Campylobacteraceae bacterium | reverse complement strand
TAAAAGTTCATCCTCTTCTAACTCATTACTCGTTTGTAGATGCTCTTTTTGCGAAGCATGAACACACATCTCTATCATTAGCACATCCGAACCTGAACCCACAACCAACAAATCAAGAGTAGAATCCTCTTGGTCTACTAAGGTAGGGTTAATAAGCACCTCATCATCAATCTTTCCTAAACGTACAGCCGATAGTGTTTGATTGACTTGAATATCAGAAGTATAAAGAGCAGCAGAAGCAGCATGAAGCGCTGCTACTTGCATGTCCACACAAGAATCAGAAGAGAGAACCGTAACAGTTAAAACCACAGGGTAGTTAAATCCTTTTGGGAAAAGTGGTCTAAGCGAACGGTCAATAATTCTTGAGGTTAAGGTTTCAAAATCCCCTGGTTTGGTCTCTCTTTTAATAAACCCTCCAGGGATTTTGGCAGCGGCATAGGCTTTTTCAACATACTGCACAGTAAGGGGTAAAAAATCTTCCTCTACGGCTTTAGGGTCAATGGCAATGGCGGCTAAAAGCACGGCATCTCCACACTGATACAACACTGCTCCACTGGCTTGTTTGGCGACTTTATTAAATCTGTACTTCTCTTTTAAATTGTTACAACTTACTTCTATGTTCTGTTCTTTCATCATCTTTACTTTCCAATCTTATTTTTGTTCATTATTGCGGCTATCTCTTCAAAACTAAAAGGTTCAATCTCTTCATAATAGTACTCTATAGAGATATAGTCATCAATCTTATGCGGGCAAAAAATATCATCACATATCGTTACTAAGTTTTCATAGACAAAATTGTCTAAAACGGGTACGGCTATGAAAATATTTTTAGCACCCAAGGAGATTGCTGTCTTAACCGCGGTCATCATTGTTAATCCTGTCTCTGCACACTCATCTACTAAAATTACATACTTATCCTCTAAACTTTCTAAACTCTCTGCGTTACGATACTTTTTAATGTATCCTAAAATCTCATTGCTATACTTACTCTGTGCCTCATTATAGATATAATCTTTAGGTATATCAAAAGCTTCAACCAAAGCTTTGTGAATGACAACCTCTTCAGTTTCACCCAACATCGCAATGGCTAATTTAGGATTAATAAGTGAATAAATAGGCTCGGTTAAGAGGATACTCATGGGAACATTTAACTCTTGAGATAAATGGTTAGCAAAATAAGCTCCACCCTCACTAAGCCCTAATATAATAGTATTCTCTTCTAAAAAAAGTTGCTTAGGTAACTCTTGCATCAATTCAATGGCAGCTGCTTCTCTATTTGCAAACAGTATCATGGAATCATTAGTTTCCATCTAATTACCACCAGCCACAGCCGCTGCTGTTCCCATAAGGGTCTTTAAGTCATTGTCGACAAAACTAACACCCACCCCTACCGACACAGAGTTTGCTCTACTGTTCATGAGGTTATTTCCTGCAATATAGGCATTAATATGCTTAAAAAATTGATAACGTATCGTCGCCGTTAAGTTAGGATTCTCCCCTCGAATATCATTAATGGCATTAAAGTCATTTAACTCTGCACTTAATCTTAAAGTGTCATTTAAGGCAAAATAGTCAACCCCAAAACCACCTTGGCTATCTATGATTCCTATACGAAAGAGTAAATCATCATAACGTTTTCCATATTGAGCTGAGAATAAAAAGTCTCCTTCCTCATGAAGTTGACTTCCTGCATATCCTCTGTCAAAACTATCATCACTCTGAAAAGAGGGTTTAGTCGTTAAACCAATCATATAAAACCTAGTAGGGTCAGGCTTTAGTGTCATATTAAGATGCGTTTTAGAGTAACCACCATCATCATAAACCTCATCTCCACGTAACTCTAAATGTAATTCAGAACGTAGTGAAGCATCTAAAAATTTATCAATTTTTTCCATGGTCTCTGTACTGTCCGTAAAAAATCCATCAACTGAAGTAAGTGCTTTGTTTAAAGAACTATTGTTATTCTCAATGGTTTTGTTTAAATTGTCACCCAAACGTGTCATTTTATCCATTGCAGTAGGAAGTTTAGCATCAAGTGTGGCAGTAACACTGTTAAGATATTTAGTAATCTCATTAATTCGTGCCATTATCTCTGGTAAATCTCGATTAATATTTTGAGCGGTATGCTTAAACTCTTTAGAAGTATTGCTAATCTCTGAACTCATAGTAGCAAACTTAGAAATGGTTGCGTCTGCATTTTCTATCATCTTATCTGTTTTAAGCATAACTTGATTGGTAGTAAGCATGACTTTATCAGCATTAAGCATCATTTTGTCAATACTTACTAATGTTCTATTAGCATTATTCAAAATATTATGAATGGTTTGATTGTCCTCTTTAGCAATGCTAGCCAAAAGTGCAGAAAATTCATTGATATTAGCAAAACTCTCTGTAATATCTTTTTTGGTCTCTTGGTCTAAGAGCATTCTAATATCTTTAACCAACAACTTAATCTCTTGAAAGGCTGTATCAGCTGATGTTGAAGCATCAACAATGGAAGAGACCTTTTCCTCTTTGCTTAAGAGTTGATTGGCAGTTAAATAATTCTGTGATGTTCCTGGCTGAATATCTAAAAACTTACCCCCCAATAGTGAATCTTGGGCAATGGTAATGACCGAATCAGCAGGGATATTAATTCCCTCTTCAATAAGCAGTGAAGTTTGCACTTCATTGTTTACCAATGTGACCTTATCTACATACCCAATCTCAACACCTTTTAGCTTCACTTTGGCTTTAGCTTTAAGCCCTGAACCATCGTCAATTTGAGCCAAAAGAGGATAAGACTTTTTAAAAAGGTTGTCAAAACTGCTCAATTGAGAAAAAAGTGCTAACAAAAATAACAGTGATAATGTAATAAAAAGACCAACTTTAGCTTCTGCTTTCATGTTATCTACCTTGTGATGAAAATTCTTGTTCGACACTTTGAGCAATGCCACCCAATGGGTTTAAATTGAGTTCAAAATAGAGCATATTATTTAAAAATGAACGCTCGACATTTGGAATTCGTTCTTGTCCCAAACTCAACTTTGCACTCCAACACTTTTGTCGATGCTCCCAACCAATCTGCCATTGATGGCTAAATTGTTGCTCCAAATCATAGTCAACATTAGCAAACCATTGATTATGGTCACTGTATTGCTGTCGTACTCCTGCATTTAAAAAACTGCTTTTGTCATTATTCAACGAAGCGTCATTATTATAAAAATGTGTCAACATTATATCATAGTTGCTTTGATTATAACTAAGTGAAGAAGTTAAGGAACGGAGTTGTTGTCTATCTAAAGAGTAATACCCATTGGAGTATAAACTTAAATTCTCTGCTGTGTATCCAAACTCATTGTTCACTTCTCCTTGACTTAGTAGCTCTTTGGGAAACTGAATAAAAGCTAAACGATGAAATAAATTGACCTCTAATTTTTGATTGTAGTAGTATTGACTAAGTCCCAATGAGATATTTTCTCGCTCTGTTTGGGTTACAAAAAGTTCTTTTTGCTCTTGATTTAGATTGGCATACTCCACAGGTGTCTCTACTTGCAGACTCGGTTTAGTGTAGATAATTGAGGGGTGAAGCGTATGGGTATCTTCTCCATAAGCTTTGATTAAATCTGAAGAGAGTTCAATGGTATGATAGTTACGATAGTAACGATAATCTTTACTCTTTTGATTTAAATTGCTAAAAAAGACATCTGAAAAATAGAGGTTTTCCGATAAAGAGAAGTTTAAATAACCATCAAAAAATGAGTCATAATAAGTAACAGGTAAATCAAACTCTGTCTGATAAGCACGTGAGCCTTTACGCCGTGTGTAGTGATGGAGTCGTGCATCAAAGGTATAAAAAAGTTTATCTTCAAAAAGATAGTTCATAAAACGATGATACTGTAGTGTTGGTAACTCTTGAATGGTCTCTTTGTTACTCTCTTTAGAAATATCAATATAATATTTTCCATACAATCCAAAGTAGTCATTGTCATCATAGACAAAAGCATTTAAACGTGATTCAATTAAATTTGAAGCAATCAACGAAGAGGCAGACTCTTTTTGTAGATTTAAATATTCTAATCCATTAAGATAAGTGGCATTCACATATAATCCACTCTTATATCTTTCTTCTACCATTGATTGGGGTAAAATATCTGTTGAGCTATAGAGAAATTCAAAACCATAATGCTCTTGGTCTAAATTGTTTTCTTTAACATACTCATCATTGTTTTGGAAATATCCTAAGCGAAATAGCCCTTCAGAGTGGTTTGAATCAACAAAACGTACTGTCGCATGTCCTCCAAATCCTCTGTTGGTTCGCAGTTGAGGGTCAAATTGAATGTCAATATTATGACTTGGTACATAATAAATAGGTTGAACATAAACCAAGCCTTCACTATTTGAGAGTCTCAATTGAGGTAACAATAACCCAGAAGTTCGCTCTTCAACCGTTGAAAATGCCAAATAAGGAAAGTAAAAAATAGGAACTTCAAAAAAAGAGAGCTTTACCTCTTTGAGGGTAATAAAATTTTCATCTTTATGATAATTGGCTTGGGAAAATGCCAATGTCCAATCAGGTTTTTTTCGATTGCAAGAGGAGAGAATTGAGTTATAAATTTTATAATTTTCCTTCTCTTTGTCTGCTTTTTTAGCTGAAATCCACAAATCACTTTGGGTTGTTAAAAGTAATGATTTGAAATCAACTGCTTTCGTATCGGTATTAATGTATAATGTTTCAGAATAGACTTTGGTTTCATCTTTACGAATCATCTCCACGCTACCTGACAAAAAAAGTTCAGATTTTTTCTTATCGTAAGTCGCTTTTTGGGCTTTAATCAATGCCCCATCATAAAGTAAAACAACATCACCACTCGCTTCAAAAACACCTTTATTGGCTGAAACTTTTGAGGCAAATACCTCAACGGTATCTTTTCCCCAAACAGCTCCAAGCAAAAAAAGTAGCACCAAAAAGCTACGCATTTATCTCCAAACTATCCATATATTTTTTGTCTTATCTGTTTAACACTTGATACGCAATATCTGTACGACAATGTTTCCCTGCAAAATGCACTTGACCCACCAACATGTAAGCACGTTGTTGTGCCTCTTTAATAGTATCACCCATCCCCACACAAACCAATACACGTCCACCTGTCGCCAAAAGTTCACCACCCTCACCTCGCGTTACACCTGCATAAGAGATGTGAGCATGTTCTTTAAATATCTCATCATGCACAATATCATCGACAATAATTTCAGCAGGAGTTGAAGACTTATAAGGATAATCTCGACTTGCCATCACCACACCTACGGCATATTTATCATGAAATTCAAGTTCTAAGTTTTTAAGGTCATTGGTCGCCCCTTTATAGAATAAATCTAAAACAGAAGATTTAATCAACGGCATCAACTCTTCACACTCAGGGTCACCAAAACGCACATTATATTCTAAGATAATTGGCTCATCATTAACGACCATCACCCCAATAAATAAGACTCCTTTAAACGGCATCCCTTCGGCTTTCATTCCTTCTAATGTTGGGACAATAACACGCTCATCAAGCTTTTTATAAATCTCATCATTCACCAAAGGAGTCGGAGCATACGCACCCATGCCTCCTGTGTTTGGTCCTTCATCGTTGTTATGCAGACGCTTATGGTCTTGGGCAGCAGGAAGTACCACATAATCTTCACCATCACAAAGGGCAAAAACAGAGAGTTCATAACCATCTAAAAACTCTTCAACGACAATAGACGTTCCAGCCTCACCAAAGGAGTTTCCAGAGAGCATTTCACCAGCTGCCTTTTTGGCTTCGTTGTGATTTTGGGCAATTATCACCCCTTTACCCCCACAAAGTCCATCGGCTTTAACCACAATGGGTGCATCAAGCGACATAATAAACTTATATGCCTCTTCCAAAGAGTCCGTTTCAATGTACTTAGCCGTAGGAACATTATGACGTGCTAAAAAATTCTTCATAAAAATTTTAGAGCCTTCAAGCTGTGCAGCTTTAGCAGAAGGTCCAAAGATTTTAAGTCCACGCTCCTCAAATAAATCCACAATCCCAGCCACCAAAGGAGCTTCTGGCCCTACAATGGTAAGTTCTACATCATTGGCTTCACAAAAGTCAGCCAACTCGCCATGGTCAGAAATGGTTAAATTTGTCCCCAACTCATCTGTCGCCCCATTCCCTGGTGCGAAATAGAGTGCATCTACTTTCTCATCTTTTTGAAGTGCCATTCCAATAGAGTACTCTCGTCCACCAGCACCAATAATTAATACATTCACATAACGCTCCACAATAAAAATTGTCGCATTATACACTATTGATTATTTAAAA
>JALSHP010000025.1 GCA_026982175.1 Campylobacteraceae bacterium | reverse complement strand
ATATCCCCCGCTGTTGGTTTACTTACAAGTAAAACTTTTTTCTCCACAGCATCTTGTGAAAAGTCCACAACAATCTCAACACGCTCGGCAGCACCTAAGACAATTTCAGTTAACTCAACAGGTTCATTTAAAAGTCCTCCATCGGTGGCTACTACTTTAAAACTACGATTATCATCAAAAGCAAAGGTATAGTTTCTAGCGTTTGAGACATTGTAAAGTCTAAATCTATATTGAGCTGTATCTACTTCAAGTTTTGGGACAACTGAACCATTAACTAAAATGGTATCTCCCAACATTCCATCGCTGTCCATCTCCATCGTTTTGTACTGAAGTTCTCTTACTCCATTTTTTTCAGGTGCGAAGCGTCTATCTTGTACCAAAAGAACCACATCTCTGTCACCTGATGGTAAAGCTTTATCTGCTTCTAACTTTTTAGAAATATCATCTTCAAGTAAAAATGCTCCTGCTAACCCCATATAAACCTGTTTTCCTGTCTCCATATCTGGATGAGGGTGAAACCAAAGTGGTGCAGCAGGTTGACTCATGGTAAAAGTATAATCTTTTGTTGTTCCTTTTGCCACAGGGACATCTGGCCCACCATCCATAATGGCAGGAATTTTAAATCCATGCCAATGAATGGTAGAGTCAGCCTCCAACTGATTGTCTAACTTTAAAGTCATGGCAGTTCCACGGTCTGTTCGGATAATAAGCGGTAATTGCTTGTCATTATATCTCCACATTGGCGTAACCCACGAACCCTTTGGTGTCTCAATGCTAACATTAACCTCTGTTTTAGCAGCCAAAGTATAAGTTGCTTTTGCATCGCTTAAATCGCCATCTTCATCTACCATTGTCTCTAAAATATGTAAACTAGGAAGCGTTGTCGCAGCCAAATACTTACTAATGTCTGCCGATAAGTTTGCATCTTTATTGGCTCTATCATTTTGAATGCTTTTTACATCAAAACCCATTTGACCAAGTCGTTCCCTTTCTCCCTCTGATAGTTCGCCATTTCGTAGTCTGCTTGTGGTCTCTTGAAAAAGCCCATTTCTAGCTACGGTATAATCTTCAGAGATTTTACGTGTTTCTCCATCAACATCAACACCATCTTCACGACCATCTTTTAAGTCGCTTGATAGTTTTTCAATAATTTCAAAAACACGCTTTGGCTCAATATCTAACTCTTTCATAAGATTTGAAAAAGAGATGGCTCTGTTTTTGGCAAATGCTTCAGCTGAACTAGACGCTCCTGCCTTGCTTAAGTCCCCCTTTCTTGTCAACATATCTCCTTGAAGTCCTGGCATGGGAGATGAGTTCTCAATCAAAATTTTATAAATAAGCTCTTGAGCCTGTTTCATAGACTCCTCTAAACTATTCTCTTTTAAGTTCTCTTGGGTAAGTTCTGTAAAAATAGTCGTCTCAGGCGTTAACGCCACAAACTCTTTTTTATTTAACATCTCTGTAAATTCTGCTTTGGTGAGCAACGCTTTTAAACCCTCATTAGCACCAACTGTTACGCTTTTTTTAGTCGATTCATCTTCATAGGTTCCTCCCACTGTCTCAACCGTATAGTATTCACTTGTTAGCTCAATAGTAGGTAAGGTAAACTTTCCATCTTTTGAGATAGTCCTCGCAATCTCTTTTCTATCAGCATCATAAACCGTTACCGTAGCACCTGTAATTGGACCTTTGACTACCGAGCCCAATAATCCACTATTATTTATACTTGCTGTTGTCCTTGGGGTATCTGACGAACCATTGCCACATCCAACAAGTAAAGCAGCTGTAATCACTGAAATTCCTACTAATTTTACTATCTTATTTCTCTTCATTTTAAATCCTTCGTTTTTAATATTCACTATCATAACAGAGGGGAATTACCTAAACGTTAGCCTAACATTAACCCAACATTACTTTTTCTAAATTTAGTGTAAAGCGTGTTCCTTTATTTAATTCACTCTCTACTTCAATGCTTATCTTTAAGTCATCACATAATTTTTGTACCACGTGTAAACCAATACCCATGCCTCTGCTTGTCTCTTTGTAAAAGCGTTCAAAGACTTTTTGTGGTTCTCTAATCCCAATACCTGTGTCAGCTATACTCAATTGCTTCTCCTCTAAAATAATTATTACTGTTCCATTTTTACGATTATATTTACACGCATTACTTAACAAGTTATCAAGAATTCGACTCAATGCTTCAGGGTTAGTTCTAATAATAGATTTGTTTAATTTCAGTTCAAATTTAATCTCTTTAAAGATGTCTTCATAAGAGAGAACACGTCTCTGAATAAATGAAGAGAGTTCTATACTCTCTTCATTTAAAGGGCTATGAGAAAGAAAATAATGCATGTTTGACTGTAAGTCTGCTAAGGTTTTCATCGCCTCTTCACTCCGTAAAATGGCGGACTCTTCTCCAAACTTTTTTTCCAGTAATTTATGGTTAATTTTCAAGCTTGAAAGTGGGGTATTGAAATCGTGTAACATATCTTTGACAAACTCATCGTTGAGTTCCAAGGCATCACGTAAAGGGCGTATGGCAAAACGTGCAAAAAGAGCGGAGACAATCAAAAGAATAAGGGCAAAAAGTAGATATTTTATCTTGTTGTTAAAAAGAATTTTTTCATATTTTGTATGATATTTATCAAGAGAGAGGCTAAGTTTGAGGGCATGATTTTTTTCATTAGGCAAAGTAAACAGCATATAGTAGCCATTTTCTTCATACCATTTATTAAATTCTTTCTCTTTAGCCATTGGCACGAAATCCATCTCAAAATTACTACACGCCAAAGTATAAGAACACTCTGTCATCTCATGCATAATATGCATATCATATTGATGTACTTCACTTTTATGATATTGCCACATTACAAGAGTTAAAAAAAGAAATTGTACCCCAAAAAAAAGCATAAAACTTTTAACAAAAGACTCCTTTTCATAACGCTTCAAGCATATACCCCACTCCCTTAACATTTTTGATGTTAAGATTTAGTTTACGCTTAAGTTTAGCAATATTTACGCGTAACGCATTGCTGTTGGGAGCATTAAGTTCATCTAAGAGTAGATGTATTGCAACAACACGATTTTTTTGGGTCATAAAAAGATGAAAAAGTCCAGAAAGTATGCTACTTAAAATAAGAAGTTCACCCTTTTGTTTAATCTCTCGACTAATAGGATTATAGGTCAAATCATTATAATATAATAAATTATCTACTAAATAACGACTTCTAATCCGTAAAACCAACTCTTCAGGGTCAAAAGGTTTTTTGATATAGTCATCAGCCCCAGCATTAAACCCTTGGGTCATAGAAGCAATGTCACTTAAAGCTGTAATGTAAATGGTAGGGGTGTTATCACCAGATTCTCGTAAAGCACGTAAAACATCAAAGCCATTTTCATTGCCTAAATTTACATCAAAAATATAGAGGTCAAAATGCTTCGCATAGCTTAACTCATAAGCTTCATCTACCGTAAAAGCACTCGAAACAAAAAAATGTTCCATCTCTAAATAGGCTTTTAAACTTTCATGTAATGTTTTGTTGTCTTCAAGTAGTAGTATTTTCATCTTCTATCTCCATAGAAAAGATTTTAGTGAAAACTTTGTGTAAGGAGTGTGAAATTTTAGAAACCCTATCTTTTTAGATAAGGTTTCTTTTTACTATCTTCTACTTTCTCGTTCTTCTCTTCTCTGCGAACGCTCTTCTTCAGTTGGTTGGTCACTGCTTGTTGCGTTCTCATCTCTGGTTACATGTTCTGCTACATTTGGCAGTTCATTATTTGTTGAGTTTTGACCTTGGTTCGTATGCTCTGCTTCATTTTGCATCTCACTCGTAGTAGAATTTTCATCTCTACGCACATGTGTTTCATTATTATCTACATCATATTGTGTGGTTCTATTTTCATCACGTAAACGATTTCTTGTCTCATCTAAATGAGCTTTTACATCCTCATTGGAAACAATCTCACCTCTATACTCATTAGGCTTTTTATCTTTAAGACCATCTCTAATGTCAAAAAGTTCTGTCTCATTTTCAGGAATTTCAGTTACCTCTTGTTCTCTAAGAACTTCATTTACTTCAGGTAAAAGTTGAATTCCATTAGTCGCATTATTATCGCTATCTAATGTCTGTAAAAGTTGTGCTACCGTTTGATTGTCTTCAAATACCGTTAGATTATCTTCTAGGATGCTTGAGTTAACCTCACGTAAAACTAAATCCCCAATTGTAAAAGTACAGTTTGAATCTTCTGAAAAAGTAAATGTTCCTTCAGCATCTGTTACCCCTTCTTCATCACCACATACATAACTTACCCCTTCAATAGCAGCATCAACGTAGTATCCTGTACCTATCTTTTTACTTACAACAGGAGAAGTGCTACTCTGTGCTGTAAGATTACTTGTCGTATCTGCTGTAGCAGCAGAGTCTCCTCCACAACCTACCAAAAGCAATGAAGCTACTATTCCTGAAATCATTGTTATCTTTGTCATTTAATATCCTTAGTTTTTAATTAAGAGAATAATATCAAAGAAGTGTTAGCTAAACGTTAGTTTTTTAATAATTACTTAAAGTTTATCATTAAAATTTTATTCCACCGTAAACTGCCCCATCATTCCAGCATCTTCATGTTCTAAAAAGTGGCAATGGTACATATATGGCTTAGTGCTATCGGTATAGTCCGTCATCTTTACGATGAGTTTCACACTATCATTTGCACCGATAAAGACCACATCTTTGTAGCCTTTTTCATTCTCAGCAACATTAGAGGCTAAACCATTACGCTCTGCTATGATGAAGTGACTCGCATGAATGTGAAAGTTATGTACCATGCCCATGGTGTTGGTCACTTCCCAAACTTCTACTTGGTTCAGAGGCACTCGCTCATTGACCACTCCCATGTTCATTGAAACCCCATTAATTCTAAAGTCCCCAGGTCCATTGGCAGAGAGTGAAAATTTTCTAGTTTTTACTGCATCGCCTAAGCTATCTCTTGTTAAGGTAGTTAACTTACTTGGTATGCTTGTTGGGTTTTGAGTAGCTGAAGTGACATTGATTTTTAAAAAATCATTCCCCGTAGTAGCATCTTTAAAATAGAGCGTACTGTTTAAATCATTGCTTAAATCCACCACGATTTCAGCCCGTTCAGCAGGACTAAGACGTAAATTTGTCAAACTCACAGGTGCTTCAAGCAAAGAGTTGTCCGTGGCTATCTGTTTAAAACTACGCCCATCTGAAAACTGAAGATTATAGACCGATGAATTAGCCCCATTTAAAATTCTAAAACGAATCTCTTTGGCTTGAACATCCACATAAGCGTTAATCGTCCCATTGGCAATAAAAATATCACCATGATACCCCCTCATAATTTCACGTCGTGAAGGAGAGTAATCAATCTGCCCATTGGCATCAAAAAATCTATCTTGTAATACCAAAGGAATGTCATCTACCCCATAAGTTTTGGGTAAATCCAAGGCTCTTATCTCATCATCTTCTACATAGATTAACCCTGCTAACCCCTGATAGACATGTTCAGCTGTTTTTCCCATGAGATGGGGATGATACCAATTGGTTGAAGCCCTTTGATTGACCTTATATTGTGCTGACCAAGTAGTGTTAGGAGCAATGGCTTGATGAGCCGCCCCATCCATGATAGCAGGAACATGCATTCCATGTCCATGCATGGTGGTTGTTTCATTGAGTTTGTTAGTGTAGTTAATAGAGACATCCTCTCCATTGTTAAGCTTTAAAGTTGGGGCTAAATAAGTTCCATTGACAGCATAAGTTTTGGTCTCATAGGCATCAAAAAACTTATGAAGAGACTCTTTAATGGTTAAGTCAAAATGTTTAACCCCAGCTCTCTCTTCTCCCTCTAAAAGTGTGGGAATCATCAATTTTTTATTTTTTGTGTTGTCAAAAGAGACAGCAGAGCTATTTGTTCCACCACCCATGCCACAGCCTGTAAGTAACCATGTTGCCGTCACAGCACTCAATTTTAAAAAGTCTCTTCTTTGCATTTTTTATCCTTATCTTCTATGTTTTAAAAGAGTATAAGATAAAAGTGTTAGCTCAACGTTAGTTCATCTATTTATTAGATTTTTCTTTAATTATATCCCAGTTTTCTTTGTATTTTACTACTTTATGAAGCTTCACATTTTTACATTTTTCATCATCTAATTCATCTGCAAAATCCATTGGAATTATATAGCAAATACCTACTTGCTTATCAACAGCAACATAAATATCACAATCTTTAGAAGTAATACGTTTTCCAATATTGGTTTCATGTTTGTGGTCTATTCCTTTTTATGATGTACCCAGAAACCTAGACACTAAAATCGAAATCAAATTCCTAAAATAGTAAAATACGAAAGTAGGAGAAAAAAGTCATGGCAAAAAGAGGCGAACATTTTG
>JALSHP010000024.1 GCA_026982175.1 Campylobacteraceae bacterium | reverse complement strand
GAATTGGCGTTAAAACTTGCCCCAATCCTTAAAGAAAAAAATATTAACATCATTCATCAAGCAGGAGAAAAAAACATAGAAGAGGTTCAAAAGAGCTATGAGGAGCTAGGCATAGAAGCCAAAGTTTTTGGGTTTACTAAGCAGCTCTCTTCTTACATGGAACAAGCTGACTTTGCCATTGCCCGTTCAGGAGCATCTACTTTATGGGAACTCTCTGCCATAGCCTGTCCCACGCTTTTCATTCCCTACCCTTATGCTGCCGCTGACCATCAATTTTACAATGCAAAATTTTTAGTAGACCAAGATGTCGCATGGATTATGCGTGAGAGTGAACTTGATGTTACTAAAATCATTGAATTATTAGATGAAAATATGCAAGAAAAATCGCAAAAGCTTCAAAGCTTAATAGAAAAAGATGGGGCGTTACAGATTGCTCAATTATTAAATAACATTTAAATGAATATTTTTTTCTTTCTATTAACCTCCTTTTAGCTATAATTCCGAGCTTTTTATAATTTTCTATAAAAGAGAAGCAAATTCTCATGTAGTTATTCCTTGAACGGTTGCACTTTTTGTGTTAAGGACTACAGTGGCATAAACCAAACAGACTACGGTCTCTAAAAATATTATTTTTGTCTTGAAATACATAATAACATTATCTATTTTTGGACTTTTGCAAGGAGCAAAATATGGTAGCAATGAAAGATTTATTAGAATGTGGTGTACACTTTGGACACCAAACAAGAAGATGGAACCCGAAAATGAAAAAGTTTATTTTTGGTGAGCGAAAAAACATCTACATTATTGACTTACAAAAAACACTTAGATACTTCAAATACACTTACAACGTAGTAAAAGAAGCAGCAGCTGAAGGTAAAACAGTTATCTTTGTAGGAACAAAAAAACAAGCGCGTTCAGCAGTTAAAGAACATGCTGAAAGATGTGGTATGCCTTACGTTTCTACAAGATGGTTAGGGGGAATGTTAACAAACTATCCTACTATGAAGAAATCTATTAGAAAACTAGAAATCATTGAGCAGATGGAAGAAAATGGTCAGCTTGAAATGCTAACTAAAAAAGAGGCTTTAATGTTACTTCGTAAAAAAGCCAAACTTTCTGCTTATCTTGAAGGTTTCAGACACATGAAAAAACTTCCAGATATGATGTTTGTTATTGATGCTGTAAAAGAACACATTGCGGTTAAAGAAGCAAGAAGAATGGGAATGAAAGTTGTTGCACCACTTGACACAAATTGTGACCCAGATGTGGTTGATTATCCAATTCCAGGAAATGATGATGCAATTCGTTCAATCAACCTTTTCTGTAGAGAGATGGCTGAAGCAATTATTGAAGGTCAAGCAGAATTAGCAGAAAAAGAGGGTGTAGCAGCAGAGAATGCACCAGCAGCAGACGCAGAACTTGGTGAAGCGATGATGGCTCAAACTGAAGACCCAGAAGTAGTAGCAGCAACAGCTGTACCTGCTGATGCTGAAGTAAAAGAGCTTGTGGCTGAAGCCGTAGCTGAGGGTGAAACAGAAAAAGATGAACTTACTAAACTTACAGGTATTGGAAAAGTTGGTCAAGACAACCTTTACGCAGCAGGTATCACAACATTTGCACAAATCGCGGCAATGACAGAAGAAGAAGCAACAGCGGCAAAAGTAAAAGCTGAAGCAGTTGCAGAAGCTAAAGAATTGGCAGGAGCGTAATCCATGGCAAACTTTGGACCAAAAGATATTAAAAAACTAAGAGAAACTACTTCTGCTGGTATGATGGATTGTAAAAATGCATTAAAAGAGACCGATGGTGATTTTGATGCAGCCATTACTTGGCTTCGTGAAAAAGGTCTTGGAGCAGCAGCTAAAAAAGCTTCTAAAGTAGCCGCAGAGGGTGTTGTTTCTGTTCAAGTATCTGATAACAAAGCTGTGATTGTAGAGATTAACTCTCAAACAGACTTTGTTGCTCAAAATGAGACATTCCAAGCTGTTGTTTCTGAAATTACAGCTCATGCATTTGATAACGCATTGGCTGATGCAGATGCAATTAATGCTTCAGAGATTAATGGTCAAGATTTTTCAGAGTATCTTTCACTTAAAATTGCCACCATTGGTGAGAACTTAGTTGTAAGACGTGCTGGAATGATTAGCAGTGACGATGAAACAGTAGCCATTAACGGTTATGTTCATGCTAACTCAAGAGTTGCTGTGCTTCTTGGTGCTAAATGTGAAGATGCTGATACTGCTAAAAAAGTAGCAGCTGAACTTAAAAACATTGCAATGCACGCAGCAGCAATGTCTCCAAGCACACTCTCTTATAAAGATTTTGATGCACAATTTGTAGCTGATGAAACAGCTGGTAGAATTGAAAAAGTTAAAAAAGACAATGAAGAGCTTGTAAGACTTGGTAAACCTCTTAAAAATGTACCACAGTATGTCTCTATGTCTCAATTGACAGATGAAGTTCTTGCAGAAGCTAAAAAAGCGATTGAAGCTGAATTAGCAGCAGAGGGTAAACCAGAAAAAATTTGGGACAGAATTGTTCCTGGTAAACTTGAAAGATTTATCTCTGACAACACTTTACTAGACCAAGAACTAGCACTTCTTGATCAAAAATATGTTATGGACGATTCTGTAACCGTAGCACAACACATCGAAAAAATTTCTGGTGGGAAAGCTACTATTACTGACTTCATTAGACTTGAAGTTGGTGAAGGTATTGAAGTTGCAGAAGAAGATTTTGCAGCTGAAGTTGCAAAACAAATGGCGTAAGACCAAACAAAACCTCCTTGAAACCATAGTTTACTATGGTTTCACCTCTCTGTACTATTCCACTTTTTAACCTATTTTACTCTATACTCCCTTTTATGAAAAACTTAAAACTCAACAACAAATTTTACCCCTCAAAAATCCCTTCTAAAAAACTAATGATAATTCTCCACGGACGTGGTGACTCCTCTGATGGTTTTACATGGTTGCCTCCCTATTTAAAACTAGAAGATATGAACTACTTACTGCTTGATGCTCCTTATGAATACTTCGGTGGTCGTTCATGGTACGGTATGGCACCTGACCAAGAAGAGGGAATTATTGCTTCTTCAAAAATACTCACCGAAATTTTAGATGAACTTTTTGAAGAGGAGTTTCAAGCTTCACAAAGTTTTCTCTTTGGCTTCTCACAAGGTTCACTCTTAACCTTTGAATTTGGAGGAAGATACCACAAGACTTTGGCAGGGTACATTGCAATCTCTGGCTACATCTATGACGCTGAAAAACTACTTATTGAGATGAACCCCAAAGTAAAAGAGGCTAAATGGCTCTGTACACATGGAACATCAGATGGGGTTTTACCTTATGCTACTTCTAAAGCACAAGTTGAGACTTTACAAGAGGGTGGCTTTGACATAGCGTTTAAAACTTATGATAAAGACCATACGATTGTGGAGGAGGAATTGGGGATGATAAGGGAGTGGATGAAAAATATATGATTTATTTGAAAAAATTTATAAACTTATCTTTTTTCATTAAAAAACTCAAGAATCAAAAGTATTTAGTTCAATAAGCTCTAATTTTAACTGTGTTACACTTGTCATACACTAAAAGGAGTCATAAATGAAAAATGCAATCATCAATGCTAGAATTGAGTCTGAATTAAAAATTGATGTTGAGTCGATTTTAAAAAATTTAGGACTAAGTGCCACACAGGCTATTAATATTTTTTATCAGCAAATTAAATATCATAATGGTATCCCTTTTGAAATTAAAATTCCAAATGCAGAGACGCAAAAAGTTATAGAAGAATCACGTAAAGGTATTAATGTTGAAGATTTTTCTTTTGATGAGTTAGAACGTAAATGAAAATTAGACGACATAAGAAGTTTTTAAAAGATTTTAGGGACATAAAACTTAGTGACAGTCAGTTTGAAAAATTTGTTTACTATATTAATGCCTTAAGAGAAGACACAAAACTACCTCCTGAATCTAAAGACCATGCTTTGAGTGGAAACTATAAAGATTGTCGAGAATTTCACTTAGGTGGAGACATGTTGATAATTTACATCGAAAGTACTGTAGATGAAGTCATTTTAATGCGTATTGGTACGCATTCACAACTGTTTTAAATTTTACGCTCTCCTCTCTTTCCTTACTTTTTTATTAAATATTTTTTATAAACTCCCAACTACTCATCAACTCCACCCCCGTAGAAACAAACCCCTTATCATTAGACAAAATCAAATCACAAGAAGCTTTTTTAGCCATGATGTACTGAATCGTATCTTCTAAATCTGTAAAGTTTTTATTTTTCTTCATAAACATACAACTCTCTTCTATCTCTTTGTTTCCAAATTCAATAACTACACATAAGTCATTCACATCAAGTATGGAGTCCAATGCTTCCATTTTTCCTTTTTTTGAAAGGACATAATATAAAGTTGTAATGATGTCACAAGAGGTAAAAATATCTATATCTTTTTGTTCGACTAAAAAGGCAATAGCTTCTGAACTCTCTACATGAAAAGGTCTCTTCTCATCGTATATATCAAGAATAATATTCGCATCTAAAAAAACTCTTTTATAATTCATGATTAGCCTTAATCGACTGAATAGAGGCATCTGTAAATAAACCTGTAGCTGAACCTTTTAGACGATTAAATGCTTTGAGGCGTTTTTTAACTTTTATTTGTTTATATCGTTCTTCAATCATCTCTTGTACAAGTGCCGTCATTGACTGCTTTGTATCTTTAGCTATCTCTTCAAGATAAGTGGCAATTTGTTTGTCAAACACAAAGTTTTTTCTTACTGTTACTTCCATAAGTAATCCTTTTTATGTAATATTTATTATGTATCTATTTTAACATATTTTTTATGATGTGTCAATTTGAGAAGTTATAATACATTGCCCAAAAATCATACAAAAAAATCAAATAAATATTATAATTTCATACTATAATAAAGCAATAGCAAAAACAAGGGGCAAATGCATGTTCGCAAAATTCAAAGATTTTCTAGGTTTTGACATTAAAACAGATAAATACAAAAAAACAGACAATGCCATGTTTGGTAAAATCTCTAACTTTAAAACACCTGACGAATGGGTGCGTAGTACTTGTGGTTACTGTGGTGTGGGCTGTGGTTTGTACATTGGGGTGAAAGATGGTCGTGCTGTCTATACCAAAGGTGACCCTGCACACCCTGTGAGTAAGGGAACGCTTTGTCCAAAAGGGATTATGGAGCATGAGATGGTTAATTCAGACAACCGAATTCCTGAACCTCTCATTCGTAAAAATGGAAAGTTTGAAGCCGTTGAATGGAATGAAGCTTTTAAACATACGGCTGATAAGTTCAAAGAAATTCAAGCAAAACATGGCAAAGGGGCTGTGGCGTGTATCTCTACTGGGCAGTTTTTAACTGAAGATTTTTACACTTTGGGTAAATTTGTGCAACTCGGACTTGAAACCAATAACTACGATGGAAACACGACGCTATGTATGGCTTCAGCTGTGATGGGCTACAAGCAGACCTTTGGGAGTGATGGACCACCTGCTTCTTATGAGGATTTTTCTCATGCTGATGTTATTATGCTTATTGGGGCGAACATTGCTGACAATCACCCTATTTTAAAGCTACATATTTCTAAAAACAAAGCCACAACAGGTAAAGAGCCTACCATCATAGTTATTGACCCTCGTTTCTCTAAAACAGCAAACATGGCTGATATTTTTGTGCCGATTAAACCTCGAACAGATTTGGCATTGATTAACGGACTTTGTTACATCATCTTTGAGCAAGGTTGGGAAGATGAAAAGTTCATCAAAGAGCGAACCAATGGGCATGTTGAATTTAAAAAACATATAATGAACAACTACCCTCCTCAAGAGGTGGCAAACATTACAGGTATTGAGGTAAAAGAGTTATACAAAATTGCCAAAGTCTATGCCAACTGTGACAAAGCGATGTCTGCATGGACAATGGGGGTAAACCAAAGTACCATTGGAACGGACACGGTTTCTGCCATCTGTAATTTAGCCCTCATCACAGGAAATCTTGGAAAAGAGGGGGCATCGCCATTTTCCATTACAGGACAATGTAATGCCATGGGAACGCGTGAGTTTGGCTTTACTTCGTCCATTCCTGGTTATCGAAACTTTGCGTCTGATACAGACAGAGCCGTTTTTGCAGATATTATTGATGTTCCTACGGAGCTTATCCCGACTAAAAGGGGTTATGCTTATCCACAGATTATTGATGCCATTGATAGAGGGGAGATTAAAGCCCTTTGGATTACGGCCACCAACCCTCTTGTGAGTTTTCCAGACCAAGAACGGCTAAGAAAAATTTTTGCAAAGCTTGACATCTTGGTAGTACAAGATGCCTTTATGAGCGAAACAGCCGAAGTAGCTGATGTAATTTTCGCAGCAGCGACTTGGGGTGAAAAAGAGGGGGTTTACACCAACT
>JALSHP010000023.1 GCA_026982175.1 Campylobacteraceae bacterium | reverse complement strand
ATTAATATTTATGCGAACAAAGGGCGACCTCTGTGTCTGCCCTTTACCTAATATGTTAAAAAATTTTGATTTATGTTGTAGCGTAAATTGAAGAAGAACTATTGAAGTAATAGGGAGAAGACCCCCCTAAACATTAAACCTAAAGTGCATTACATCGCCATCTTGAACGATGTACTCTTTTCCCTCTAGTCTGTTTTTACCAGCTTCTTTTGCACCAGCATCTCCACCAAATTCAATGAAATCTTCATAGGCAATGACTTCAGCACGAATAAACCCTTTTTCAAAGTCATTGTGAATGACTGCTGCAGCTTTAGGTGCTGTGGTATTTTGGCGAATTGTCCACGCTCTAACTTCTTTTACCCCTGCTGTAAAGTAAGATTGAAGCCCTAGTTTTTCAAAACCTTTATGGATAATTTGTTCTAATCCACTCTCTTTAACACCAAGGTCAGCTAACATCTCATTGCGTTCGTCATCATCAAAATCTACCATCTCTTCTTCCATCTTGGCACAAAGTTTAATGACCTCTGAGTTTCGCTCATTGGCATAGGCTTTTAAGATTTTAACAAACTCATTGTCCTCTTCAAGACTATCTTCATCGACATTTGCCCCATACATAATCTCTTTTGAGGTTAACAGACGTAACTCTTTGTTCATGGCGATAAATTCGTCAGATTCAATGTTGCTAAAAGTAGAGACAGGATTACCCTCTCCTGCATGTTCCAAGAGTGCTTCAGCCACTACTAGTTGTGCTTTTGCCTCTTTGTCATTTCCACGTGCTTTTTTATCAAGCATTTTAATACGTTTTTCAATGGCATCAAGGTCTGCAAAGAGTAACTCTTGTTCAATAATCTCTACATCACGAATGGGGTCAATAGAACCCTCAACATGTACTACATTTGGGTCTTCAAAACATCGTACAATGTGTAAAATAACTTCTGTTTCACGAATATTTGAGAGAAATTTGTTTCCTAAACCCTCACCTTTAGAAGCCCCTTTTACAAGCCCTGCAATGTCCACAAAGTCCAAAGTAGAGTATTGAACTTTTTCAGGTTTTACAATCTTGACCAACTCATCAATACGGCTGTCAGGTACAGGGACAACTGCTTTGTTAGGCTCAATGGTACAAAAAGGGTAGTTGGCACTCTCTGCGTTTTGTGCTTTGGTTAGGGCGTTAAATGTGGTTGATTTACCTACGTTTGGTAATCCTACAAGTCCGATGCTTAGTCCCATAAATATCCTTAGTTTAAATAATTATGGAATTTTAGCTAAAGTTTGGTGAAGTAGGGATTAGGGATTTTTAATCGATATGCAAAACAGAATAGACATCACAATCTATCCCATCACGACCTTTTAGAAAGTCAAGTTCTAAGATAAAACAAGCCTCGACACAGTTTGCTCCTACTTTTCCAATGAGCGAAGCAGCGGCTTTGGCTGTTCCCCCTGTGGCGATGAGGTCATCTATGAGTAGGACTCTGGCGTTCTCTTTTGGAAAGGCATCTATGTGAACCTCTACTTCATCTGTTCCATATTCTAAAGCGTACTTTTCAGCCACCGTAGTGTAGGGGAGTTTCCCTTTTTTTCGCACAGGTACAAAGCCAATGTTTAATCTATCAGCTAAGATAGAACCAAAAATAAATCCTCTCGCATCAATTCCTGCAACATAGTCTAAGTTGTAAGTTTTATAGCGTTCTTCTAAATGGTTCATGAGGGTTTTGAGGGCTTGATTATTATTTAATAGTGTTGTGATGTCTTTAAATACAATGCCTTCTTTGGGAAAATCAGGAATGTCTCTGATGCTCTCTTCAAGTATCTTTTTATCTTCAGGGCTTAATGTTGACATGAAAAAACCTTTATATTAAATTGTGTTATATTTCTTGACAGTATAGCAAAAATCAACCAATATTAAGAGCTTTTGGTTAAAATTGCGTCTTAAAACAGAGGTCTTAAAATATGGCAAAAAAAAGAGTACTTGTAAAGTTTTCTGGGGAAGCATTGGCTGGTAAGAATGGGTATGGAATTGATACGCAAATCTTACATTTTATCTCAAAAGAGATAAAACTTTTAATAGACAATGATATTGAAGTTGCCGTAGTTATTGGTGGTGGAAATATTATTCGTGGTGTTTCAGCGGCTGCTGATGGAGTAATTAAAAGAACTTCTGGTGATTATATGGGGATGTTAGCAACCTGTATTAATGGTATTGCTTTACAAGAAGCATTTGAACATGCTGGATTGGATGCACGTCTTCTTTCAGCGATTGACATGCAAGAGATTGGTGAATCATTTATTGTGCGTCGTGCTAAAAGGCATCTTGAAAAAGGTCGTGTGGTTGTTTTTGCTGGTGGAACAGGAAACCCTTATTTCACCACCGATACAGCAGGAACACTAAGAGCCTCTGAAATTGAAGCAGACTGTATCATTAAGGCTACCAAAGTAGATGGTGTTTATGACAAAGACCCTCATAAGTTTGATGATGCGGTCAAGTTGTCAACATTGACGTATGATGAAGCACTTGAAGACAACATTAAAGTGATGGATGACACCTCTATTGCCTTGGCAAAAGAGAATAACTTACCAATCATTGTTTGTGACATGTTTGAAAAAGGTAATCTCTTAGCCATTGTCAATGGTGACAGAATGCTTTGTTCAGTAGTAGAATAAAAGAAAATTTAATTAATAAGGATTAGAATGAAAATTGAAAAATTAACAGCCATGGCATTAGAGAGAGTTGACTTTGATAGATATTTACTCGCAGCAGCGGTAGGTAAAAGAGCAGAAGCAATTGCCAATGGTGCAAAACCTGTTGTTGATATGGATCCAAAAATAGATAAATTTACTGACATTGCATTGGTTGAGATTGCAGAAGGTAAAATTATCATAGATACAGAGGCGTAAATGTTTTGGAGGCTTTACTAGACAAAGCACGGAATATCTCTACCATAAAAGAGGCTGAAGAGCTTCTTTCTCTCGCACACCCCAATCCTACGGCACTTTTTCATACGGCATTAAATTTAGCAAAAAAAGCACATGCTCCTCAACAACGAAAGAGTGGTGAACCCTATATTATTCATCCTATTTTAGTAGCTTCTATTACCGCTTTAGTCTCTCAAGACGAGTCAATGGTGATTGCTGCACTGCTTCATGATGTGGTGGAAGATACTGACTATGTGATTGAAGAGATTGAAGAGATTTTTGGAGAAGATGTTGCGCACATGGTTGAGGGAATGACCAAAATTGAAGATATTCGTGATGTTGAACTTATTCCTTCAACTTCAGATAAAAGGCTTATCTCTTCAGCAAAAACATTTCAAAAGATGTTGCTCTCATCCATTAAAGATGTACGGGTTTTGGTGGTAAAATTGTGTGATAGATTGCATAATATGACCACCTTAGATGCCCTCTCTTCTGAAAAACAGCAACGTATTGCAGAAGAGACCATGGTAGTTTATGCTCCTATCGCCCACCGTTTGGGTATTTCACAACTTAAAAACCGTTTAGAAGATTTCAGTTTCTCCTATATCTATCCTGAAGCTTACGCCAATATTGAGAATTACATAGAGAATAATAGTCAAAATCTACATCTTAAGCTCAATACTTTTGTGAGAAATATTCAGAAACTTCTCAAAGAACATGGATTTGCAGAGGGAGATGTTGAGGTCTTTGGTCGTGTGAAACACTACCATTCCATGTACCAAAAAATGCAACGTAAGGGCATAGGTATTGATGAGATTTTAGATTTAATTGCCATTCGTATCTTGGTCAAAGAGGAGATAGATTGCTATAAAGTTTTAGGTGTATTGCACTTAAACTATAAGCCGATTATCTCACGCTTTAAAGATTATGTGACATTACCTAAAGAGAATGGTTACGCTACCATTCACACAACACTCTTTAATGATGATGGGATTATTGAAGCCCAAATTAGAACCTTTGAGATGCACCAAACAGCAGAGTTTGGGGTGGCAGCTCATTGGAAATATAAAGAGGGTCGGCAAACAAAACAACCTGTTAACTTGGAGTGGTTAGAGGGTTTACAGTATCAAAATGATTCAGTAGAAGAGTCTTACTCTTTGGCAAAAGGTGACTTATTTGTGGATGACATTTCCGTCTTTTCCCCCGCTGGAGACAACTACACCTTACCACGTGATTCGGTAACGTTAGATTTTGCCTATGCTATTCATTCTGAAATAGGTGACAAAGCCGTTTCAGCTTTGGTCAACAAACGCAAAGCTTCTCTTTTAACGACGCTTAAAAATGGAGACATTGTTAAGATTAACACAGGAGACGATGCCAAAGTACACTGCTCTTGGGGTGATGCGGTGAAAACGTCAAAAGCCAAAGAGGGAATTCGTGCTGCGTGTAATGCAAAACTGAAAATCTGTAATGAGATGGCAGAACGTAACATTGAAGCTTATCTTCAAAACAGTTCAGATGAAGTAAAAGAGTTTAGAGAAGAGCATTTTAAAATTATCTCTAATCAAGCGATTAATAAAGTTGAATTTGACTACTGTTGTCACCCTAAAATGGGTGATGAGATAGTAGGATTTGTAGAAGATGATGAAGTGATAATTCACCATAAACTTTGTCAAGAGGCTTATAAAAAAATGGATGCCAACGAGCCAATGGTTTTTGTGGCGTGGGCAGATGCTAAGACATCACGCTATCAGCTCATTATCTCGCTACAAAACCGTCAAGGTATTTTGGCTGAACTCTTAAGTAAATTGGCTAAAATGGAGCTAAATATTTTAAACATTGAGCTTGGGATTAAGAGTTCAGATTCAGCAGAGTTTTGTAAGCTTGAGGTGGAGACCAAAGAGGAAAATGCAAAACGACTAGAAGAGAAACTAAGTCAAAAATTCAAACTAATCGAGATGATTTCTTTGAATGATGCCTATAAAAAATAGATAAAAAAGATAAATAGAGGGAGCAAAAAATGACAAAAATAGAGATAGCACTCAATGAGATTAGCCGAGGAACGGCTGAGATTATAGACATGGAACGTATTGAAAAGTTGGTGACAAAGTTTTATGAGACAGGGGAGACTTACACGGTAAAAGCTGGTTTTGACCCTACAGGAGCAGACCTGCATGTGGGTCATGCTGTTTTATTTCATAAATTAAGCGTTTTTCAAAAACATGGGGCGATTATTCAGCTACTCATTGGGGATTTTACAGCAACCATTGGTGACCCCACAGGGAAGTCTGAAACACGTAAAGTTTTAGATAGAGAGACCATTGTTGCCAATGCGAAAACTTACCAAGACCAACTCTTTTTACTCTTAGATGAGGCTAAAACAGAGGTGGTTTGGAATGCCCAGTGGCTAGAAAAACTGGGTGCTAGAGGAATGATTGAGCTTACCACTACTTATAATGTAGCCCGTATGTTAGAGCGTGATGACTTTGAAAAGCGTTATAAATCGGGACAGAGTATCTCGGTTTCTGAATTTCTCTATCCTCTTCTTCAAGGATACGATTCTGTAGCCTTAAAATCGGACATTGAGATTGGGGGGACTGACCAAAAATTTAACTTGTTAATGGGGCGACATCTTCAACGTGTTTACAATGTTGGTAAAGAACAAGCTGTCTTAATGATGCCTATTTTAGAAGGGCTTGATGGGGTTCAAAAGATGTCGAAATCTTTAAATAACTACATTGGAATCACCGATGCTCCTAAAGATATTTATGGTAAAACACTCTCTATTTCAGATGAACTTATGTGGCGTTATTATGACCTCTTATCAGAGCGTTCTCTTGAAGAGATAGCCCAAATAAAAGAAGATGTAGCAAATAGAACCTTACACCCTAAAAAGGCGAAAGAAAACTTAGCTTTGGAGTTAACTGCTAGATTTTATAATGAAGAGTTGGCTAAGATAGCCAAAGATGAATTTGATAATGTTTTTAAATCAAATCAAACACCTACTGACATGGAGGAGTTTGAGATGGAAGAGGGCATTTGGATTTGCCAAGCTTTGGTAGATGCGAAGATAGAACCCTCAACTTCTCAAGCACGTCGTGACATCAAGCAAGGTGGGGTACGCCTTGACCAAGAAAAAGTGACAGATGAAAAGTTGAATTTAAGTTCAGGTGAGTATATTTTACAAGTAGGTAAACGAAAATTTGCAAAAGTAAAGGTAAAGTAGTGGCATTTAAATCTTTTAAAATCGGAAAATACACCATAGAAAAACCAATCATTCAAGGTGGTATGGGTGTGGGTATCTCTTGGGATCAATTAGCAGGAAACGTAAGTTTAGAAGGTGGATTGGGTGTTATTTCAGCTGTGGGAACAGGGGTCTATAAAAATAGAGCTTACACGGAGAAAGTGATAGGTAAAGATGAGCGTCCATTTGATGCTATGAACTTCTACTCCTATCCTGCATTGCAAAAAATCTTTGACAATGCAAGAAAAATCTGTGGTGACAGACCAATAGCTGCCAATGTTCTTTATGCTCAAAGCGAATACAATCGTGTTGTAGAAGATGCTTGTAAAGCTGGGGCAAACATGATTATCACGGG
>JALSHP010000022.1 GCA_026982175.1 Campylobacteraceae bacterium | reverse complement strand
AGCAACAACTTCACCATCTATCTGTACCTTCTTAGGTTCAGACTTAGCAGCTTGTTGTGGTGTTTTTTTCTTTTTAGCAGAAGACTCTTTGAGTGCTACTATCTTGTTAAACACAGGCTTTTCATCTATGTAGTCCACAGGGTCAGCATAAAAGTACCCTTCTCGTTCAAACTGAAATCTCACATCTGGCTTGTCTGTGATGACTGCGGGTTCTATGAGGGCAGTTTTTATGACATTTAGAGAGTCAGGGTTTATGTCTTCTATACCTACTGGGGCTTCGTTTTTAAAGAGTCTGTCGTAGACTCTTACTTCCACATTTTTAGCCGTGTTTGCTTCTACCCATTGGATGGCACTTTTGACTTTTATGCCACTTGTGTCTTCTCCACTCTTGGAGTCTGGGTGGTAGCTTACTTTTATCTCTACTATGTTACCATTTTCATCTTTTATGGCTTCTTCAAAGGTGATGATATAGGCATACTTTAGCCTTACGGGTTGTGTAGGTGTTAAACGGAAGTAGCCTTTTTCAGGGTTTTGGCTAAAGTCTGCTCTGTCGATGTAAATCTCTTTAGAAAAAGGCAAGATACGTGAACCCTCTTTGGGTACATCGTGTGGGTAGTAAGAGGCTTCTATCTCTTCAGAGCCTTCATAGTTGGTTATGGTCACTTTAAGTGGGTCAAGTACAGCCATGACACGGGGTACTTTGGTGTTTAGGTCATCACGTATACTAAACTCAAGTTGAGCTACGTCTACCATGGAGTTGGCCTTTGCTATGCCTATGGAGTCACAAAAGTTTATGATGGACTCTGGTGTGTAGCCTCGTCTTTTGTAGCCCTCTATGGTAGGAAGACGTGGGTCATCCCAGCCACTTACTACACCAGCTTCTACTAACTCCAAAAGTTTTCGTTTACTCATGACAGTGTAGTTGATGCCAAGCCTTGCAAACTCATGTTGGTAAGGTCTAGGTTTTTCAAGTGCTAGCGTGTCAAGTACCCAGTCATAGATGTCACGGTTGTTTTCAAACTCTAGCGTACAGATGGAGTGAGAGACACCCTCAATATAGTCAGAAAGACAATGAGCAAAGTCATACATAGGGTAGATAGCCCACGTATCACCTGCTCTAAAGTGGTGTGCATGACGTATGCGGTAAAGCAGTGGGTCTCGTAGTTTCATGTTGGCTGCCCCCATGTCTATCTTCGCTCGTAAGACATGCTCACCGTCTTTAAACTCACCATTTTTCATACGTTCAAAAAGGTTAAGGTTTTCTTCTACTGAACGCTGGGCATATTTGCTACGTTTTCCTACCTCTGTGACTGTACCACGAAGCTCTCGCATGGTCTCTTCATCTACACTGTCCACATAGGCTTTACCCATCTTTATGAGCTCTATGGCATAGGCGTATAGTTGAGGGAAATAGTCAGAGGTAAAACGCACAGAGTTCTCCCACTCAAAGCCTAGCCACTGCACAGCGTCTTTTAGGGCTTCAACATATATAGTGTCTTCTGTGGTGGGGTTGGTGTCATCCATGCGAAGGTTACAGTGACCGTTATAATCTTTTGCGATGCCAAAGTTGATGCAGATAGATTTGGCATGTCCAATGTGAGGAAAACCATTTGGTTCAGGAGGAAATCTAGTAACCACTTCTTTGTACTTGCCTGCTTTTAAGTCCTCTTCAACGATGCTACGTAAAAAATCTTTGTGTTCGCTCATGTGTGTTAACCTTTTTGATGTTGAAACTTATAGGCAGTATTTTATCTAATTAGTGCTTATCGCATCTTACTATCAGACTATAATGTTTATATGACATCTTTAGGAGATAAAAACTGAAGTTCCTTTTAAGGGAATGACTATAGACTGATAGTCCACATTGACTACTTACGAAAGATTGTTAGGGTGAAGTTCATAGGCACACATGCACAATATCACAAAATAAATGCAGAGGAGATATAAATGAGTATAAAACCTATACACAATGAAAAAGACTATGATACTGCTCTTGAAAGAGTAGATGCACTTATGGAGTTAAACCCTGCACTGGGTACAGATGAGAGTGACGAGCTTGAAGTGTTGGCTCTTCTTATAGAAAAGTATGAAGAAAAAGCATGGGTCATAAACGAGCCAGACCCTATAGATGCTATCAAGGTTCGCATGGAACAAATGCACCTAAAACAAAAAGACCTTGTACCCTATATAGGGAACAAAAGTAAAGTCTCAGAAGTACTTAACCGTAAAGTGGGGCTTTCGTTGAGTATGATAACGTCTTTAGCTAAGGGCTTGCATTTACCTTTAGAAGTGTTGGTTCAGCCTAGTGATAGGTCGTTATCTTAGAAATATTAGTGTGCTCATAAAGTCACTTTTTTTGGTCAGGTCCCATGCTTTATGTGGAAAATGAGAAGGATTAAAAGTAGCCTGTCCCCTTTATTTGTGAGCGATAATTTTCCCGCTAGGGTAAATTATTGGTCTCCTCGTACTTGTTATCATCTTTTACGATACAGTTTTTCCTATATCTCTGTAAAACTCTTCATCTTTTACTCTTTCATCATTTTCCAAATAAATTTTTACCATATTTACAATCTTTCCCTGGTGCCCAATAATTTTTAATAATAGAGCATAAACTAAGAAATTGAGTTTGCAGTTGATATAAAAGTGATTATTAAAAAATTCTAATAATTCTTCACCTTCTACGAAATCGTTCCCATGTAAAAAGTCATTACGATTATTTATGATTTTTTTGTCTATTTCATTCAGTTTAATATCTAGAAATTCAAATGGCTTTAGTAGCTTATCCATATTCGTGGGTGAATTTATACTATCAATTTTTTTAGATATTGGTGAATTGTCATAAGGGGATAAATATTTCTTTGCAACAACATGAAGTTCAGCTCTAAGTTTTTTTGCTTGACTTTTATCTGTAATAGGAGTTAATTTGTCTTCATTTTTTATAGCTATATAACTTGTTAGTATTTCCAATACAACTGAATAAATTATACCCTGTGCTTCTATTGAAGTTTGATTTGCTTCCATAATTAATTCTGTTGCACGAGATATTTTTTTATTAGTTACATTTAAATTACATAATTTTGAAAAAGTAGCAGTAGAAATTAAAAATAAATTTTCTTGTGCTTCGTCTTTAAATTTAGTTTTTTCATCTTCCGAAATTCCTTTTGGCATAAAACTATAAAACAAGTTGTTATCGATAGGTCTATATGATAGATCGTATGTATTAACAAAGTTGTTAGTATATGCATACTCTTTTGTATTTTCAAATTTATTATTTTGATAGGAAAAATAATAGCCTTCATTTCTAGGGACATAACCAGTTAATAACCCAAAACATGTTAGTGTTATTCTACTATATTGTTCAAAATGCTTAAAACTTAACTCTTCTAAGTTTTCAATTACAAAATAATCATTCACAAAATATAAATAAAATGGAATCTCATTAATTTTGAACGTAATTCCATTTAGTGCTTTTTTATATCTTTCTGTAGAAATACTAATTAAGTTTTTGAAGATAAAGTCTAGTCGTAAACTTTTTTCTTTACTATTTATAACTAATTGAAAAAACATATTTTCTCTAAAGTTTTCACTTTCAAATGAGGTTATATTATATATTACAGTTTCAAAAAAATTATGAGATTTAAATATTGAATCTGTAATAATTATTTTTTCATTTTGGTTGTTTGATAGTTTTTTTTCATTTAAATTTAAATATTTTAATGTTTCATCATTAAAAACTTCGCCTTTAATTATATTTCTTTTGATTATGAAATTATCATCTTCTTTTAAAAAATAATAATTTGTTTGATTGTCGTCATCTATTAATAACCAACCCTTTTCGTTGTTTATTTCTTCTATACTATTAATATATTCGTTTATGGTGTTAAATTTTCTATCCATATTGTCCCTATCTTTGTCGTTCATTTTAATTTTTACTTTTAGATAATATATAACTTTTTTGATAAATTTAACTAGCCTTCTAATTTTATACCTTTGTGTGATAACGGCTGTCGTGAGCAATAATTTCCCGCTAGGGTAAATTATTGGTCTCCTCGTATTTGTTATAATGATATCTCAGAAGAAGCCAAATAGTAAAGTAACCCTAAACCAACTGCTAACATTATAATTCCAAATATAATACATAAAGTAACTAAAACTATTCCTTCTGGATACACATGTAAATTAAGTTTTTTGGCTCTTATTTTTATATTTTCTCGTAAATTCCAAGCTAGTTTTGAGGCATATATTAGAAAAAATCCCAACAGTAAACTCATAAGGATAGGTAATATTAAAGCTATAACGGAAACTGATTGTATCTCATTTGTAAAATGAAAGGATAAAATTGCACCAGTAATTGCATAGTAAAATAAATTTAACTTTACTACTAGGTCAAGATAATTTTTATGTAAGTTTACACTCATCTCAAAATCTTTCCAGTTAATCTCATCTTGTGTCATTTATGTCCTTATAACGACCAAAATCAGCGGCAATTTGCTGTGTGGTTTTTGTGCTAGGCTTTTTTAGCGCAAAAACCACGCAGTGAATTGTCCGCTGGATTTTTTTGTTAGCTTATACTAAAACATCATCATTTTTACTGGGTTTAATTCTAGCCGAACCTGATAATTTAAGGTTTTCATTAGATGAAACAATTCTTAACACTGCCATTTTTTTATGAAAGTCATCAAACTTTTCGGCAAGACTACCATCAACAAAAATTTCCATTGAATTACTATAGTTGTATTCAATATTTGAGATATCTAGGTTATTAGCTACCATGAAGCTTTTGACAATAACAGAAAAAGTAAGAGGGGCTTTATGATCAATTTGACATTCCTCCCACTCAACTACATTACCTGATATGACACAGCAAACAGGTCTGTTCTTAAATTTTTGAATTTTATATTGTCTAATTCTTTTCTTGACAGCAAACCTACAAGCTCTTGAAAACTTTTGTAAATCTGATGGTAATCCATTAATTGCAATTCTATAACTAAAAATATCTCTAGTTTTTTTACCATCCGTTAAACCAATAAAATAAAAACATTTGGTTGTTCTGAACTCTAAATGCCTATCAACTATTACACTTAAAATTCTATCTTCTTCCCCCTCAAAAACCTCATTAAAGCCAGATACAACATCTTCTGAAAATTCAGTAATTTCTTCTGGAGTACCACATTCCTTGAAAGCAAGAGCTATTATATATTTAGCATCTTCACGATTAAGTTTACTTTCAAAGTCATACTTGTTTAAAATTTTCTTATAAAACTTTAGTGCAGCAGTCTTTGATGAATATGTATCAGAACCAATGGTGATTGAAAATCGACTCACTTATCAGCCTCCAATTATTAAGCTAACTATTTATTAACAGAACACTTTGTCCTGCTATTACGATATTTCAGTATAAGAGTATATCAAATATGTCTTGATATTGATGCAAATAGTCAAATTGAGCCTATTTGTTCTCTAGTTCACAGAATTATAACGATTACTAATGTCCTTTTAGACCGATATGTGACGTTATTTGGACAATGTGTTCTGTTAATTGTGTATTACTGGCAATAACGGACAAAATGTCCTATTTATAAATAGTTACACTAACCAACCCCACACTCCATCCTATTCAAAATCTCCAAGGTCTTAGTCACATCATAGATGGCACTATGATACTGTTCGTCATCAAAGTCTATATGGTAGTACTTGCATGTTTCTATAAGCTTTGGGTTTTTGACATTACCTCTGATGTTGATGGCTTTTACTATCTTTTTGTTTTCTTTCATCGTGCAAAAATGTTTCTCAAAGGTGAGTAACTCGCCTATATGTCTTAACTCCAACGATATGTTATGGGCTACTAATGTTGTGGTGTTTTTACAAAAGGCTACAAAGTCTACATCATCCTCAAAGTACTCTTTATAGCTTACGCCTAGTCTGAGTCTTTCCAGTCTCTCAGGGGAAAGTTTATGAACAGCTAGAGCATGAGGGTTTACTTCGTATAGGGAGAAATAGTAACGATGAAACGTCTCTAGAACCTTATACTCACCATTTACTAGAGCCACACGAAAGGCTGCTACTTCTATGACATCGTGTATGTTTGTTGAGTTTGTTTCAAAGTCTAAGATAATCATGGGTGTATCATACCTTGATTGTATTTAACCCATAGATATCCCTTTAAGTATAAATGGTATAGACTGTATGAACATAAAATCCAAACTAAGGAGACAAGATGGCAAAAGGTCAAGACAAACAAAAAGCAGTTAAGAAAAAATCGGAAAAAACTTTAAAAGAAAAACGTGCAGAAAAAAAAGCAAAGAAATCTTAATCGTTATCTAAAGAAGTTAGTCAACAAAGGTAAGCATGTACAACCCTATATCTTCAGAGTTTTTTGACCAGCTCACCGTAGCGATGGAAAGAAAGATACCTTCTACTATGGAGTATTATCAAAATGCAGAACAAGAAAGCGTTAAAGCGTTACAGCACATAAAAGCTTTAGTAGTAACGATGGAACTCATAGATGGGTTTGAGTAT